>NZ_JBVJYM010000032.1:0-89311 GCF_055600495.1 Streptomyces sp. NPDC038213 | reverse complement strand
AGACCCAGTCCGAATGGGCCGTCAAGGCCGGCCTCATCAAGCAGCCCGACCTCACCGGCATCTACGACCTCACGCTCCTCAACAAGGTCCTCAAGACCGCCGGGCAGCCCGAGGTCTCCGACGCGGGTCTCGGCACGAAGTAGGGACCCGCACACCGCAGCAGTCCCACACCTCCGGCAGCTCCGGTAGTTCCGCAGCTCCGACGCCGCCCCCGGCGCACCCCATCCGCCACCGTCCTGGATGCGGTGCGCCGGGGGCGGCAAGCCCGCCTGGCCCCACCGGGTTCCCCGGGAGAAAGGAAGAAGACGCATGTCCGCTGCTTCCCACCCTTCCCGCACGTCCCCACCCTCCGGTACCCCGCACAACTCCCGCACCTCCCCGCACACTTCACCGCCGCCGCCCTTCCGGAGCCGGATCGGCCGGGACGCACGCAGCGGCTACCCTCCCGTACCGCGCCGCTACCGCCTCCACCTCGAACCCGCCTGCCCGCGATGTCTGCGGATCGCCGTCACCCACAGCCTGCTGGGGCTGGGAGACGTCCTGCCGATGACCCTGCTGCCCGCCGTCCCCGACGCACCCGACGGCGGGCACTCGTCGTTGCAGGGCCTGTACGAGGCCAGTGCGCACCTCCACCCGGGCCCGGCCCTGGCGCCCGTACTCAGCGACGACTGGACCGGACGGATCGTCAGCACCCACGCCCCCGACATCCTCCGGGACCTGGCCGAGCGGTTCGGGAGCCCCTCCGGACCGCGGCTCCACCCGGAGGGCGCACAGGAGCAGATCGACGCGGTCGGCCGGCTCTGCGAGCAGGACGTCAACGCGGCCGCGCAGCGCGCCGGTCGGGCGGGCACCGGCCGGGCGGAGCGCGCGGACGCCCTCGACACCCTGTCGGGCGCGCTGGAGGTGCTGGAACGGCGGCTCGCCTCCTCCCCGTACCTTCTGGGCGGTGAACTGACGGCCGCAGACGTGCAGTTGTGGGTCACCCTGCTCCAGCTCGACACGGTCCACCGCTGGCACCTGGACGCCGCGGCCGTGTACCGCATCACCGGCCATCCGCACCTGTGGGCGTACGCGCGGCGGCTGGCGGCGCACCCCGCCTTCGCGCCCCACCTGGACCTGGACGCCATCGCCCGCCGGCACCATGCGCGCTGCCGCGGCGAGGAGGCGGCGGGAGCGGCCGTACGCATCGTGGACTGGCCCGGCCGGCAGCCGGACCCGGCCGCCCCCTCCGGCCCCGTCCCGGCCCCGGCCGGGCCCCGCACCCCCGCCCCGCCCGAACCGCGGGCCGCCGCACCCGAGGTGCGGGCCGTCACGCCGGAGACGCGCCGCCCCGGCGGTTGAACGGCAGCCTGGCCAGTACGACCGCCAGGCCGCAGGTGTCGGTGACCGCGGAGTAGACCAGCCCGGCCGCCACCGCTGCCGACAGCAGCGGGAGGGCCGGGTGCACCAGCAGTCCGAGGGCCAGGCCCGTCAGCACGAGCGCCCCCGCGGCGAACCGGACCTGCCGCTCCATCGACCAGACGGCCCGCACGGGCCCGGCCGGATGCTCCAGCCGGTGCCCCGCGGCCGTCCAGGCGCGGACCCCGCCGGTGAGGCCGGCGGCCGCGATCCCGTGTTCGGCGGACAGTTCCGCGACGGCCTTGTCCGCACGCCCGCCGGAGGCGCACACCACGAGGAGGGGGCCCCCGCCGGCCGCCGCGCGCAGCGCGGGCGCGTACTGCGCGAGCCGGTCGAGCGGCGCGTTGAGCGCACCCGGCAGGTGGCCGGTGGCGAACTCGCCGGGCGTGCGGACGTCGACGACGGTCAGCTCGCCGAGGCGCGGCTGCGCCTCGGCGACGGCGAGGGCACGGGAAGCGGTCATGGCGGGGCGTCCTTGCGGAGGGCGGGAGGCAGCACCCGAACGGGGGCCGGGGCCGCGGTACGGAGACCTGTCCGCGATCCTAGGCACCGCGAACGCCCCCGCCCGGGACGCCCGCCCGCCCGCCACGAACCCGCCACGCACCCGCCACGCTGCCGCAACAACCCCTGCCGCCGGACCCCCGGTCGCGGGCCTCAGCGGCTGAGCCAGCGGGTCAGCCGGCCCCTGCCGTTGCCCTCCTCCATCATGCGGGCGTACTCCTCCAGCCCGTCCTCGCGCAGGACTTCGGCCGCGCACATCACCACCCACGTGTGGGACCGGCGTACGACCTCCGTGACCAGCTGGGTTGCCGCCTCGTCGTGCCGGGCGCCCGCGACGCGCACGAGGGCCTCGGGCAGCCAGTCCTCCAGGAGTTCCCGTCCGGCGGCCGCGCCGACGGTCCAGGCGAGGTCCTCCTCCCGGCCCTCGTCGGCCAGGGAGAGGAGCAGGTCGGCCAGATCGTTCTCCGCGAGCATGCGTCCGGCGCGGTGCAGGACCGCCCGGGCCCGGTCCGCGTCCGCGGGATCGAAGGGGTTCGCCGTGCCCTCCCGGAGCGCCCGGTCGACGGCGGGCCCGTACGTGCGCGGCTGCCGGCGGGGCGCCGCACGGTACATGCGCAGTGCGTCCCCGCGGGAGAGGCCCGCGCGGCGCAGCACCTCCACCACCGCGGGCAGGTCCTGGCGCCGGCCCATGGCCGCGAGGAGCCCGGACGCACCCGAGTGCCCGCTGTCGGCCGCCAGCTGCCAGATCCGCACCGCATGGCCCCGGGGGACCGTCTCCAGCGCGGTGGCGAGATCCTGCCGGGAGGGCAGCCGCCGGCCCGTGCCCCCGGCGCCGTCCTGCTCCGGGCCCAGCACCGCGGCGAGGAGGGTGGCGGCATCGCTGCGGCGGGCCAGCGCCTCACCGAGCACCCACACCTCCGGGGCCCTGCTCCCCTCTGCCCGGCTGCCGAAGGCGAACCGGCCGCGCCTGACCGGGCGCTCCACCGACCCCGGCGTGCCGAGGAGGGAGAGCAGGTCCGGCAGGGGGACGGCCACCAGGCCGTCCGCGACGCAGGCGCGCAAGCCCTCCCTGTCCGGGTGCCGGGCCGCGTGGCCGACGGCGCGGGCGAGCGCGTGCGGCCCGGTCAGGACGAGGGCTGCGGACAGGGACCGGCGGATGTCCGCGGGGGCCGGGGCCGAGACCGAGGTCGCGGAAGGGTCCTCGGTGTCCGGAGCCGCGGTGAGCGCCGCGAGGGTGTCCTCCAGGAGCGGGCCCTCCCGGGCCGCCAGCAGGTCGAGGAACCGGGCCGCCGACTCCGGCTGCCCGTCCTGCCAGTAGCTGCGCAGCACCGGCGCCGTGTCCTCGCCCCCGGCTTCCGCCGCCAGGTGGGGGTACAGGGCGTCCGGGGCGGTCTGGGAGGCGAGCGCGCCCAGGGCGGGGAGCAGTTCCGGGGTGCCGGAGAGCTGTTCCAGTAGCTTGCCGAGGACCCGGCCGGCGTCCTCGTGTGCTCCGTTCCGGCGCAGGGCCAGGGCGAGTTCGGCCCGGTCGGCCGCCGTCCCGGCCGCGGCGTGGGCGAGGACCCTGCCGGTCTCCTGCCGGTCGTCCGCGCGCATCAGCGCGATCAGGGCGGCTGCGCGGCGGGGGCCCGTGGCGGCGTACTCGTCGAGCAGCCGTACGGAGTCCAGGGGGAACCCGTACCTGCGCAGGGCCGTGGAGAAGCGCAGGACGCCCTCCGCGTACCGGTCCCGGCCGCAGGCCCAGCGGGCCACCGGCAGGAGCGGGTCGGCGCCGGTGCGGTGCAGCTGGCCCAGCAGGTGCAGGACCGCATCGTCGGAGGCCGCGGCGAGGAACCGGCGGGCCCGCTCGTCGGCCCAGTCGAGTCCGGCGGCCCGGAGGGCGAGTGCCCAGCGGATGCGGTCGGCGGGCAACGCGTCCGCGAGGAGGGCGTCGAGGAGTTCCCGCGCCGGCTCCTGCGCCCCGTCCTCCGCCATCGCGCGCAGCAGGCCCGCGGCGGCCCCGCGGGTGCGGGTGGCGGCGAACGGGCCGGGCAGGCGCAGGTAGAGGGCGTAGGCGGGGGTCTTGAGGCCGCGGGCGAGGAGCCCGTCGGCGACGTGGACGTACGCGGGGTCGGGGGCGGCCGCGATCAGGTCGTACAGCGCGGTGAGGGCCTGGACTCCGAGTCCGGCCGGGGTCAGGGCGGCGACCAGCTCGACGGCCCCCGCGGCCCCCGCGGCGGCGAGGCAGTGCCGGACCAGGCCGTCCGCGGCCGGCCGCCCGCCCAGGTCCCGCAGGCGCCCGGCCACCTGGGCGACCGTACCGGGGGCCGTGCCCGCGAGGGCGTCGGACAGGGCGCCGAGGGCGGGGCGCGCGTCGAGTTCCGCCAGGACGAGCAGGCAGGCCGCGGCCTCCCCGGGGGTCCGGGCGGCGACGGCCCGGCAGGCGAGGGCGGTCTCCCGCGGGAGGCCCGCGGCGTGGAGTTCGCAGAGCAGCGAGGCGGTCTGCTGGTCGGGCCAGCGGGCGGCCGCGGCCGCGAGGACCGCATCGGCCTCCGCGGCCCGCCCCGACCGCGCCATGGTGCCGGTGGCCTCCAGCAGGCCGAGGACGGTCTCGTGCAGCAGGTGCCCGGTGCCCTCGGGGAGTACGGCGGGCGGGGACGTACTGCCCGGGGGCACCAGGGCGGCCGCGTGTTCTCGGGGCGCACCGCGCCCGGCCGCCCGGTTGCGGACGAGGGCGATGCGGGCCCCGCCGTTGCGGGCCCGCTGCTGGGGCGCCGGGCCGCCGCTCGCGCGGACCCCGCGGTACACGGACCGGTAGATCGCCTCCATGTCGAGCAGTTCGCCGGCCTCCGGGTCCCCCCGGTCGAGGACGCCGAGCAGTTCGCCGGTGAAGAGGGTGTACTCGGCGCCCTCGGGCGCGAGCGAGAACCGGTCCTCGGCCGAGGAGGTCATCACGTAGCTGCCCTCGACCTCCGCGAAGTCGGCCACGGCCGCCCGGTCCGCCATCACCCCCTGGAGGGCCCGGCCGCTGAAGCAGGTGTCGAGGATGACCACCTTGTGGCGGGCCGTGCAGTGGGTGAGGACCACGTTCCTCAGGCGGTCGTAGGCCAGGGCGCGGAAGAGCAGGTCGGGGTGCGTGTCGGGCAGGGCCAGGAGCAGCTCCTCGCGCTGCTCCCGGAGTCCGTGTCCGGCGAAGTACAGGAGGAAGGCCTCCTGCGCCGTGGACGCGGCCCGGTGCACGGCCTCCAGGACCTCGCGCTCCGAGGCCGGGTCGGAGAGCACCTCGCAGTGCTCGCTGCTCAGCCCCCAGACCTCCGGGTCGCGCAGCAGCTCGCCCATGCGGCGCACGTTGTTGGCGACCGCGGGCAGCGGCTCCAGGTGCGCGTACCCGCCGACCCCGACGATGACGGCCCGCGAACCGGCCGGATCAGGCCTCAGCACTGGCGCCCTCACCCTCCCCGCTCGCCGCTCCCCTGCGGCGGTGCGACACCGGCGCGACGGCGAGTCTAGGCCGGGACCGGCATCCGGAAGGCACTTTCCCCCGAGGTCACCTGTGGGCGGCCGGGGGCCGGTCGGCCGTCGGCCAGGTCACGGGGGGCCGCTGGGGACGGTTGTTGTCGTGTTCGCGTTTGAGGGCGGCCGCTCCGGTGACCAGGGCCGCGAGGAACGAGGTGAGCATGGCGGCGGTGCGCCAGAACCCGGGCATGTTCGGCAGGCCCAGCCAGAGGACCGCCGATGCCGTCGCGGGGGCCAGGAGGAGGGGGACGCGGAAGCGGAGGCGGAGCCGGCCGGTCGTGACGGCGCAGGCGTAGCCGAGCACGGCTCCCGGGGTGACGGCGAGCACCATGCCCACCAGCAGGATTCCAAGCAGGAGGAAGATCACGCCGCACCGGCCTTCGGATCGCAGGGGTGGATGCGCCGGCGGGGTTCCGCCGGTCGGCAGGTCCACGGGCCGGCGGTTCGGCAGGTTCGCCCGCCGCCGGTCACGCCCTCATGGTGCCAGAGAAATTGAACGCGTTCAATCAAAGGGCGGGCGGGCCCGGTCCACCATGGCGCGGACCGTCAACACCTGGTCGCCCATCGTCAAAGGATCGCCGTCAACCCGTCTGCATACTCGTGCCGTTCCTGCTCGTACTTCGACTCCGACCCCCAGGGGGATGACGATGGCACGACGGTTCTCGTTCGGCAGGGTGTGGAAGAAGGCGGCGGTCGCGGCCGCCTCGGCGGGGCTCGTGGTGGGCCTCTCGGGCCAGGCGCAGGCGGCCGGGTACTACCAGCAGTCCACCTGGGACGGCTGCGCCTCCGTGAGCGGCAACTACGACTACTGGTGGGTCGACTGGAAGGGCGGCCACGACGTCTACAACACCAGCTGGGACTTCACCATCTGGGACAACTGCGCCGACGGCAAGGGCGCCGGGCTGTACACCACGTACTACAAGTGGAACGGCGGCTCCTGGGAGTACCACGGCTACACGAAGCTCGGGTCCGACAGCAACGGCGCCAACGGCACGCCGGGCTACGCCGGACCGTCCAACGGCTACAGCCTGCGCGACGTGAGGCTGTACGTCTGCTTCGTCGGCGACGCCGGTTCGTGCCGCGCCCTGTTCTAGTCACCGACGGGACGGGTCCAGGACCGCTCCCTGCACTCACTCGGGGACATCCCGTACACGGCACGGAAAACCCGGCTGAAATGCGCCGGATCCCCAAATCCGTACCGTACGGCGATGGAGTGCAGGGTGCGTGACCGATGACGGGGGTCGGTCAAATCGCGGCGGCAGCGGCTCAGCCGCTGCCGCCGTATCCATTCCGCCACCGTGACCCCTTCCGCCTCGCCCGCCCCCGGCCCCTGCTCCTTGAAGAGCCGGTGGAGGTGGCGGGCGGAGACCTGGTGGGCCGCCGCGACGGTCGCGGGGGACAGCCGCGGATCGGCCAGGTTGGCGTCGATGTACGCCAGGACGCGCAGGACCAGCGCGTGGCCGCGGGTCTCGGGCGCCACCTCGGACTCCGCGTCGAGCTCGCGGGCGAGGGCCACGGTGAGCAGGTCCACGAGCACCCCGGACAGCCGCGCGGCGTCCGCGGGCCGGTAGTCGGCGCCCTCGTCGGCCAGTCCGGTCAGCACCTGCGCCAGCATGGCGCCCGCCCCCTGCCGCCCGGACAGCCGCGCGCCGAGCAGCCGCTCGTAACGGCGCGACGGCAGCAGCGACTTGGGGAACTGCGCCACGACCGCACCCGACTGCGCGCACTCCCGCGGGGCCACCAGCGCGTCGAAGGGGTGCGAGGTGTCGAAGAAGGTCAGGTCGCCGGCTCCGGCCACGCTGGCGCGGTCCGCCTGGGCGAGGCACTGCCGGCCGCCCAGCACCAGCGCGACGCTGTACCGCTCGGGATCGCTGGTACGGATCATCTTCGGCGTCCGAACGGAGCGCAGCGCGGAGTACGACATCGATGCCAACTGGACCGTGCCCAGGTCGAGATGGCCCATGCGCGCCTGGAAGGCCCCGGGGTCCTCGACCTTGATGGCCGTGGGTGCCAGCGCGAGCCGGGCCGTCGACTGCCACCGTTCGAGGCGCTCCCGCGCCGGGTGGTCCGCGCTGTCGAAGACGGTGCTCATCCTCATCCCGCCGTCCCCTCTTTTCCGCTCTCTCCGCCGTCCGCCCCGACCGCCCTGAGCGGCCCGTCCGCCGCCTCGCGCGATATTTGCCGTCGCCGCAGGTGGGCACGGTCGGACGACGCTAGAGCGGGAGGGGGCACAGAACGAGGCGTTCCGCGACCGCCGTTCCCCGCGTTGGCTGATTTCCGCCCCCTGCCTGCCGTACCCACTCCCCCGCCCCCAGCGCCCCGACCGGCCACGACGGGCGGCGGGTGCCCGTACGGGGAACGGCTGAGGGCCGGTCCGCGGCGGGGCCGGATACCGACCCCCGGGGCACCCGGTCGGGTCGGGCTCCCGCGAGCGCCCGCGCGGCGGCGGGCCTCCCGCTACGCTGGCCGGTATCGCGCGGAGACCACCGGGGGGTCATGCCTGATGACAGCAACTGCGGCCGGTACGGCACCGGCAGGACCCGCTCCCTCCTCATGGAAGTCGCGGCTCAAGCGTCTCGTGGGGCGCACCGGCTTCGACATCGTGCGCAGCACGAACAACCTGGGCGGGGTCGACGACTTCCTCCCCTTCGAGGCCACCCTCCGCGCCGCCCGCTCGGCCGGCCTGTCGGTCGGCGACTACCTCGACGAGGTGGTCAACGGGACGCCCGGCGCCACCCAGTCCACCATCGACCGGCTGCGCGCCCTCGGCGTCTACGCCGGAGCCCCGGAGGCGGTGCTGGAGATCGGCCCCGGTTCCGGCCGGTACCTGGAGAAGACGCTCAAGGAGTGCTCGCCGGGCCGCTACGAGATCTACGAGACGGCCGCGCCCTGGGCCGCGCACCTCGTGGCCGCGTACGGCGTGACGGCCCGGCCGACCGCGGGCAGCAGCCTCGCCCCGACGCCCGACGCGAGCATCGACCTCGTCCAGGCGCACAAGGTCTTCAACACCGTCACCTTCCTCTGCGCCTCCCGCTACTTCTTCGAGATGGCCCGCGTGACGCGGCCCGGCGGCCGGATCGTCTTCGACGCCATGACGGAGACCTGCCTCGACCCGGACGCGGTGCGCACCTGGGCCACCCGGGGCGGCGAGGGCCACGGCTCCTTCCCCACCCCGCTGCCGCGCGCGACCTGCGTGGACCTCTTCGACTCCCTGGGCTGCACCCTCCGGGGCTCCTTCCAGGCCCCCCTGGGCGTCGCGACCACGGAGGTGCTGGTCTTCGAGAAGCGGGCCTGAGGCCGCGGGGCGGCGGGTCACGGGGCCGGCCCCAGCGAGGACAGGAACCGCCGCTGGTCCTCCAGGAAGCCCCCGGCGAAGAGGGACCGGGGTGCGAACAGCGCGGTCAGGGTGAGCCGTACCGGCGAGGACTCCACCTCGTGCCGGAGCAGGGCGTGCGTGGCCCCGGGGTAGCGGGCCACGCGCAGCGGCGGTGCGGGGAGCAGGCGGCGGTAGGCGGCCTCGGTCTCGGCGGTGTCGACGTTCACGTCGTGCCCGGCGAGCACCAGCAGCAGCGGGATCCCGCGCAGGGACGGCAGGCCGGCGAGGGCGTCGGCGGTGTGGTTGCGCGAGACGAAGCGCCAGCGGGCGGCGGTCATGCCCTGCGGGTCCCCGACGGCGCGCACGTACTCCCCGTACGGGGCGCCGCGCCGCAGCAGGCGCAGCCCGGTCTCGCGGCGGCGCAGGGCGGCGGCGGTCTCGGCGGGGGCGGCGCCGTCGCGGCGGAGTTCGGCGAGGAGGTGGTAGCGGCCCTGCCGGAGCCAGTTGACGGCCGGTGAGACGGCGACGGCGAAGCGGATCCGGCCGTCGCGGGCCGCGATCCCGGGCAGCACCCAGCCCGCCTGGCTGGCGCCCCACAGGCCGATGCGGCCGCCGTCGACCTCGGGCCGCTGCCGGGCCCAGGCGATGGCGTCGACGGCCTCGCGGGCCCGGTCGTCCATGGTCTGGCCGAGCCAGTCGCCCGGGGCGCCGCCGACGCCGGGCTTGTTCCAGGACAGGGAGGCGTACCCGGCGCGGGCGAAGGACTCCCACAGGGGCCGGTAGAAGCCGTCGTGCGTGGCGTCCACCGGCCCGTCCCCGTGGACGAAGACGACCAGGGGGAAGGGTCCGCGGCCGTGTCCGGGCCGGGCGAGTACGCCGTGCAGCGTGCGGCCGCCGTGCCGTACGGTCACCGCCTCCTCGCGCAGGTCGTACGTGTGCTGCCAGACCACCGCCGCGACCAGGCCGGCGGCCGCGACCGCCAGCGCGACGACGACCGCGAGCACGGTCCGCACGGTCCTCCTCTTCATCGCCCCTCCAAAACTATCGAACCAAAAACGCTCGTTTCAGTTTCGACCGTACTGGATTCATTCGTATGATGGGAAGGCGAACGAGCAGAGCACGAGCAGGCATACGAGCCGAGGAGGACGCCCCATGGCGGAGGAGAACCGGACACCGGCGGCCGGCACGGCCCATCCGGGCGGCGCGGCCCCCGCCCTCCGGCGCGGCGTGCCGCGCGGAGCGGAGGAGCGGGTCGCCGAGCTGTACTGGGAGGCCTTCGGGCGCAAACTGGGCGCGGCCCTCGGGCCCGCCCCGCGCGGCCGCGCGTTCATCGCCCGCCACCTCCACCACGACCGCGCCGTCGTCGCCCTCGCCCCCGGCGGGCAGCTGACGGGCGTGGCCGGATACCGGCTCGGCGGCCGCGGCCTGACCGGCGGCGGGGCGCGCGAGGTCCTGTCCGCCTACGGGCCGCTGCGCGGGCTGCCGCGGCTCGCCCTGCTGGCCCTCCTCGACCGCAGCCCGGAACCCCGCGAACTCGTCATGGACGGCATCGCCGTCGACCCCGCCCACCGGGGCGCGGGCATCGGCGGCCGCCTCCTGGAGGAGGTCGCCGCGGTCGCCGCCGCACACGGCTGCACCCGCATCCGCCTGGACGTCATCGACGTCAACCCGCGCGCCCGCGCCCTCTACGAACGGCACGGCTTCACCGCCGTACGCACCGAGCGCACGCCGTACCTCCGGGACCTGATGGGCTTCGGCGCGGTCACCACGATGCGCCGCACGGTACGGCCCGCCGACCCCGCCCCGCGGCCCGCCGCGGACCGCCCCGCCCCCGAGACCACCACCCCGGAGCAGCCCCGATGACCAGCGCCGACACGAGCACGGCCGCCGGCACCGCCACCGCGGTCGGCACCCGCACCCTGGTCCTCGCCCTCGTCCGCGAGGACGGGACCGTGGACGCCGGGGAGCTGTACGGCGTGGCCGCCGCCCTCGGCATGACCGACCAGCAGGTCCGCCTCTGCATCAAACGCCTCGTCGCCGAGGGCCGGTTCACCCAGGAGGGCCGGGGCCGCAAGGCCCTGCTGCGGGCCGCGGCGGACCCCACCGGCGCCATCGCGCCGGATGCGGAGTACGTACGCCACGCCTACCGGCAGGACCGGGGCCTCGCGCCCTGGGACGGGACCTGGCACCTGTTCGCGTTCGCCGTCCCCGAGAGCTCCCGGCAGGCCCGCGACTCCCTGCGCGACACCCTCGTCCACCTCGGCGCGGCCCCCCTCCAGGGCGGCCTGTACGCCAGCGCCAACCCCGTCGGCGCGATCGTCGAGGCGCACGCCCGCCACCTCGGCGTCCTGCCCTCCCTCACCCTCCTGACCAGCCGCGACCTGCGCATCGGCGAGGAATCGGACCCGGTCCGCCTCGCCGCCCTGCTCTGGCCCCTGGACCGGATCGCGGCCCGCTACGACGCCCTCGCCGCCCTGGCCTCCGGCCCGCCCCCGGGACCGGAGGCCACGGACACCGAGCGCCTCACCCGGGCCGTCGAACTCGCCGCCGCCTTCACCGCCGCCATGGACCCCGACCCCCTGCTGCCCCCCGAACTCCTCCCCCGGCCCTGGCCCGGAGCCCGCGCCCGCGCCCTGGCCGCCGAGCGCTGGCATGCCCTCACCCCCCGCCCGGGCCCCTCCGGCAGCCCGTCCCGCCCCCGCCTCTTCCGCCTCTACGAGGACGCGCTCCCGCCCCCGCACCCGGCCGGGCGCGGGGCGGGCTGAGCCCCGGCGGGCCCGCCCGGGTACGGAGGTCCGTACCCGAACGGGCCCGCGGCCTCAGCGCTGGTAGGACACGTCGTAGTACGTGTCGGTCGCGGCGCCGGCGGCGGTGAAGCAGCGGACCTGGACGCCCGTGCCCGGGGTCCAGTAGTCGACCTTGCAGTACGCCGAGTCGTGGCCGTAGGCCGTGACCTGGACGTTTCCGTTGCCGAGGGGCATGTTGGCGGGGTGGAAGCGGTACACGCCCCGGCTGACCCGGGTGATGCGGTTGACCGTCCCCGAGGAGTTGTACGCGTACGCGGCCGCGGGGTGGTAGCCGACGGCGGTGGGCTGGTTGGCCCAGGCGTAGGCCGCGGGGGTGGCGCGCTGCACGCCGGTGGCGCGCGTGTACGTCATCGTGAACCGGTGGTCCTTGGCACCGCCGGAGGCGTTCGTACAGCGGACGTTGACCAGCTGCGCCGAGCCGGACACGTACCAGTTGCCCGCCTTGCAGCGGGCGGCCTGGTCCCCGTACGCCGTGACCTGGACGTGCCCGGCGGCGGAGCCGATCGAGGGCAGCCGGACGGTGTAGCTGCCGGTGCCGGAGCGGGTGACGGTGTTGGCCGCGCCCGCGGAGTTGAAGCGGTACGCGGCGGCGGGCGTGTACGAGCCGGTGGTGGGCCGGTCGGCCCACACGTACGCGAACCGCGTGCCGCCGAGCGTGGCGGTGTTCACGAAGCTCGCGGTGAACGGGGTGTTCACGCGGGCGCCGGTACGGGTGAAGCAGCTGACGCGCACGTCGAGCCGGCTGCCCGCGGGCGACCAGTAGTTGACCCCGCAGGTGTGCGTGGTGGCACCGTAGGCCGTCACGTGCACGGTGCCGCCGACGCGGCCGAGGTTGGGCATCCGGACCGTGTACTGGCCGGTGCCGGTGCGCACGACGGTGTTGGTCGCGCCGGTGGAGTTGCGGCTGTAGTGGACGGACGGTGTGTACGGCGTGTTGAGGGCGTGCGAGGGCGAGTTGGCCCACACGTAGGCGCGCCCGAAGCTGGGCGCCGCCTGGGCCGCGGTGGAGGTGGCAACCACGGTGCCGGCGGCGAGCGCCAGCGTGGCGGCCACGGAGAGCACCCGGGTACCGGCACCCCTGCTGCTGGTGCGGCTCGTGAGACTGCTGGTGATGGCGGGGCTGGCAGTGCCGACGGTGCTGGCAGGACTGCTGCTCCGGCGCTTGAACAGGCTGGAAACGTTCACGGACGTCTTCCCCCTCCTCGGTACCGCCGTGCGGGTGACCCCGCCGGCCGGCGCTCCGGAACCTACAGATTCCGGCCACCGGCCGACTACCGCTCCCCGGCACCGGCGCGGGGCACGCCCCCGGTGCCCGGGAGCGCCCCCCGGCGCCCTCCACAACCGGAGCGCCCCGTTGGTCCCGACCTGGACCGGGGCCCGGCCCCGCTGCCCGCCCCCCTGCCGCTACGGGGTGCAGAACTCCGCGGCGAGGAGGCCGTTCAGGCTGTACAGCTCCCACAGGGGCCAGTCGCCGTTGTAGTTGAGGGCGAGGGCGTGGGAGCCGTCCCCGGTGGCGTAGAGGTAGGACATCGAGCCGAAGGCGGCGCCGTTGTGGCCGTACAGGACCACGGTGCGGCCGTCGGCGCAGGTCAGGGTGCGGCGGGCGAGACCGAGGCCGATATCGGCCTGGGCGGACTTCCAGGGCCGGGCGGCGTACCAGTAACCGGGGGTGTTGGCGTCGCCCGAATTCACCGTGCTGATGGCCGGGTTGACGATGCACTCGGGCCAGCTGAGGGCCGGGTCGCAGGGGATGCCGGGCAGGCCGGGGCCGGGGGTGCCGACGCGGTGGGGGTTGAGCTGGGTGCGCATGGCGGTGAGCTGCTCGGGCGGGAGGAGCTCCCCGCCGAGGAGGGCGCGGATGAAGGTGACGAGGTCGCCGGTGGTGGACACGAGCGCGCCCGCCGCCCCGCCGATGGACGGGTTCCAGTCGGCCGCGGGCCGCGCGAGGTGGCCGAGGGGGCCGCGCCGCTGGAGGTAGTTCGTGTGGAAGGCGTCGTGCGGACCGGGCAGGACCGGGTCCGAGCCGGGCAGTACGGTGCGGGTGAGGCCGAGGGGCCGGATGATGCGGCGCTCGATCTCCTCGGCCCAGGGGCGCCCGGCCGCCTTCTCGATGATCATTCCGAGCAGGATGTAGTTGGTGTTGCCGTACGCCATGCTGGTGCCGGGGGCGAACTGCGGCCCGTGGTTGGCGCCCTCGTCGACCAGCTGCTGGGCGGGGTAGTCGGGCAGGCCGGGGAAGCTCAGCCCCGCGCCCGCCAGGAAGCCGCCGTCGCTGAGGTAGTTGAAGATGCCGCTGGAGTGGGAGAGCAGGTCCTTCACGGTGATGGGCGCCCGGCCGGGGCCGGGCGGGTCGAAGCAGGTCCACGTGTACGGGTTGCAGCCCTGCGTGGCGTTGGTCTTCAGCACCGGCCCCAGCAGGCCGAACACGTCGTCGGTCAGCCGCAGCCTTCCCTCGGCGACGAGCTGGAGCACGGTGGTGGCCGTGAACAGCTTGGTGATCGAGCCCGCGCGGTAGGGCCGGTCGGCGTCGCGGTCGGGTGCGCCCGCGTCCTTGCGGGCCGTGCCGGTCCAGTCGGTGCCGTCGCGGTGGACCAGGGCGATGATCCCGGGGATCCCGTCCCCGCCGGCCGCGGTGCCGGCCTCGGCCCGCATCGCGGCCAGGAGCGCGTCGTGCCCCGTGGTGGTTCGGCCCGTGGTGGTCCCCGCTGCGGCGCTCACGGCGGTGGCGGCGGTGCCGGGCAGGCCCAGGACCAGGGCCAGTGCGGCCGCCCCCGCGGCGGTCAGGCGCCGTGCAGCCGCCGTACGGCGTACGGGCGCCGTTCGGCGCGTCCCCGTCGACTTCACGAATCCCCCTGCGATCGTTCCCCGTACCCCCGCGGATGCGGCGGCGGGCGCAATCTACGGACCCATCCCGCAGAGGGGAAGGCCGCCGTGGGGAGAAGGAGATTCCAGGATGGGTGCGCAGGATCCGGCCGGGCGGCAGCAGCGGTTGCGGCGGCGGCTGGAGTGCCTGATCGGGATCGCGGCCACCGAGGGCAACGGGGTCACCGTGCTGCGCAACGGGGACGAGATCTTCCCGGCCATGCTGGGCAGCATCCGCGGGGCGCGGCGGACCGTGGACCTGATGACGTTCGTGTACTGGCGGGGCGCGATCGCGCGGGAGTTCGCGGCCGCGCTGGCCGAGCGGGCGCGGGCGGGGCTGCGCGTACGGCTGCTGCTGGACGGGTTCGGGAGCCGGCAGATCGAGGACGCCCTGCTGCGGGAGATGGACGCGGCGGGGGTGGTCGTGACCTGGTTCCGCCGGCCGCTGTTCGTGTCCCCGCTCAAGCAGAACCACCGCTGCCACCGCAAGGTGCTCGTCGTCGACGGGGAGGAGGCCTTCACGGGCGGGGTCGGCATCGCCGAGGAGTGGTGCGGAGACGCGCGCAACCCGCACGAGTGGCGGGACACCCACGTGAAGGTGCGCGGGCCGGCGGTGGACGGGATCGCGGCGGCGTTCGCGCAGAACTGGGCCGAGTGCCACGAGGAGCTGTTCGACTCCCGGGACCGGTTCGGCGGGCACGGGGCGCAGGGGGACGCGGTGATCCAGGTGGTCCGCGGGTCGGCGGGCTACGGCTGGCAGGACATGCAGACCCTGATGCGGGTCGTCCTGGAGTCCGCGGAGCACCGGGTGCGGCTGGCCACCGCGTACTTCGCGCCGGACGACTACTTCGTGGACCTGCTCTGCGCCACGGCGGCGCGCGGGGTCGCGGTGGAGCTGCTGCTGCCCGGCCCGCACACCGACAAGCGGGTCTGCCAGCTGGCCGGCCAGCGCTACTACGGGCAGCTGCTGGCCTGCGGGGTACGGATCCACCACTTCCAGCCCACGCTGATGCACGCGAAGGTGGTCACCGTGGACGGGATCGCCGCGCTGATCGGCTCGACCAACCTCAACCGGCGCTCCCTCGAGCACGACGAGGAGGTCATGCTCGCCGTGCTCGACACGGAGGTCACGCGGACCCTGGACGGGCACTACGACGAGGACGTCGCGCGCAGCGAGCTGATCCGGCCGGGCAGGTGGAAGCGCCGCCCACCGCTCCAGCGGGTCCGGGAGGCGGCCGTACGGCCCATCCGCCGCTTCCTGTGAGGAGAGGGGGGCGGAGGGGCGGAGGGGCGGTCGCGCCGGAGCCGAAGGCACCGGCGGCCGGGGCGGTCAGGAGTCCTCGGCTGCGAGTCTGCTGATCCGCAGTGACAGGAGGTGGTAGGCGGTCTGGGCGGCGAAGGTGTCGTCCAGCCGCTTGCTGCCGGAGGCCGCGGAACCGCTCCTGGCGGTGTCGATGCAGGTCTTCGCGGCGGCCTCCAGGTGGGTGAGGGTCTTGTTCCAGTGGCCCTGGGCGGTGTCGTCCGGGATCTTCCGGTACTCCTTGGCGTCCTTGACGTGGTCGAGGACGCGGCCGCACTCTTCGGCCGCGCTGCCGGAGGGGCTGGCCGCGATGAGCACGCCGATGTCCGCGCCGATCGCGGCCGTGTGCTCCTTGCCTCCGTCGGCGGACCAGGCGGACATGCTGTCGTCCTTCCCCGCGCACCCGGACAGGGCGGCGAGGAGCAGTCCGGCGGCCGTCGCGGCCGCGGCGGCCCGCAGTCCGCGGCGGGGATGAAGTGGCTTGCGCATAGGGGGACTTGCTCCGTCCTGCAGCTCCGCTCCGGCCTGACGCCGGGCATCCTTTCAAACCGGCCGGGGGCTGTACAGGTGCTGCCTGTCAGTGCCCGCGCCTACCCTGCTGCGCATGGACAGGTACGAGGGGGAGGCCGTCGCGGGCTTCGGGGGGCTGTGCGCCGTACCGCCGGCGGACGCGCTCGCCGGGGAGCTGGCGGCCCTGCTGGCCGGGCGCGGCGATCCGGGGGTGGTCGTCTACGAGCGGCTGCTGAACGGCCTGACGGCACACGCCCACCGGGACCGCGCGGCGCTGGCCGCCGCACTGCGCGGGATACCGCGGGAGTCCGCGGCCGGGCCGCGGCCCCGGGTGCTGCGGTCCCTCGCCGGTGCCGCCGCCGCGGCGGCGGATCCGGTGGACTGCGGGGCGGGCTGGGAGGACTGGGAGCGGGCCGCGGGCGGCTGGCTGGAGCTGTGCCAGCACGCGGCGCTCGACTACGTGTGGGGTGCCCGGGGCGGGGAGTTGGCGGCGCGGCTGCGGGCGGGGGAGCCCGTACCGTTCCTGCTGTCCGCGCCGAGCCGGCCGACGGGGGCGGTGGAGCCGTCCGACCTGGTCGCGCGGCTGGCCGCGTACGGGCGGCTGGACGTCCGGGCCGGGCCCGCGGACCTGGGTCTGGCGCTGCTGCGGTGCGGCGGCGGCCCGGCGGGTGACGCGGTGGTGCGGGCGGCGGAGGGCCTGGGCACGGCCGAGGGCCGCCGGGTCGCGGACTGGCTGCGGGAGGGCGGGCTCGTGCAGCCCGTCGCGCGGCGGGAGCCCGAGGGGGGTGAGCCGCAGCGCCCCAGCCGGCGGCGCGGGGCGCGGGCCGGGCGGCGGATCCTGGTCGGGTACGGGCCGATCGCGGGCCGCGGGGAGTTCCCGCGGCGCTTCTGGTCGCTGTTCCGCCCGTTCGAACCGCACATCGGCTGCCCGCACGGTTCGCTGCCGGACGCGCGGGACGCGCACACGGCCGCCGTCGTGCCCTGGCACCCCGAACTGGCCGCGGCCCGGATGCTGGCGGGCGTGGCGTCCGCGGCCGACCAGGACGGGCGCGGGGCCCCCGCCTTCCTGGCGGCCCTGGCCGAAGCGGAGGGCCCGGCGGGCCCGGCGGTGCACCTGGCCCTCGCGTACGCGCTCGCGGCCGTACCGGACGCCGAGCGCGAGGCGGGGGCGCAGGCCCTGGTGCGCCTGGGCGGGCGCGGCCGGCTGGACGCGCCCCGGCTGGGGCGCGACCTGGCCGAACTCACCGCGCTGGGCACCCTGAAGGCCACTCTGCTGACCGACGCGCTGCGGACGGCGACGGCGCTGCCGGGCGGCGCCGCCCCGGTCTGGTCCGTCCTGGCGGGGGCCCTCCCGGCGCTCCTCGCCGCGCTCCGCCCCCGGGACCGGGGGCCCCTGCTGGCGGTGGCGGCCGACGCGGCGGCCCTGGCGGGGGCCCGCGGCCCCCTGCCGGAACTGGCGGCCCTGGCCGCCCGGCCAGGCTCCTCCCGCCTCCTGGCCGAGGCCCGACGGCTGCACCGCACCCTGGCGGGGGTGGCGGGCGCCTGAGCGCGGGCGGGCGGACGGGCGGACGGGCGGCGGCAGGGCTGCCGGGGCGGTGCGGTGCGGTGCGGGGTCAGGGGGCGGTGCGGGGTCAGGGGGCGGCGGGCGGGCGGTGGGTGAGGGTGCGGGCCGCGGCGAACTCGTCGAGGTAGGTCCGTTCGGCCTCCTCGAGGTAGGCGTAGGCGTCCTCGCCGACCGGGATGCGCAGGGGGGTGGGGGTCGGGGAGCCGACGATGGTGAGGACGTGGGCGGCGAAGTCCTCGGGGCGGCCGGTCTCCGGGTGGTCCGCGAGGCCCCGGGTGCCGTCCAGGGTGTCGCGGTTGGTGGCGTCGTAGGCGGGGATGCGGTGTCCGGCCTCGGTGAGGGCGGTGCCGTAGCGGGTGGCGAACATGCCCGGTTCCAGGACGGTGACGCGGATGTTGTGGGGCGCGGCCTCGGCGGCCAGGGCCAGGCTCATGCCCTCCAGGGCGTGCTTTCCGGCCCCGTAGGCGGCGAGGCCGGGGAAGGCCATCCGGCCGACGATGGAGGAGACGTTGACGATGTGGCCGTGGCCCTGGGCCCGCATCAGGGGCAGGACGAGGCGGGTGAGCCGCCACGGGCCGACGACCAGGGTCTCCAGCTGGTCGCGCACTTCGGTGTCGGAGACCTCCTCGACCGCGCCGAAGAGGCCCGCGCCCGCGTTGTTGACGAGGACGTCGATCCCGCCGAGCCGGTCGGCGGCGGTGCGGACGGCCTCGGCGCAGGAGTCCGGGTCGCGCAGCTCCAGCGGGACCGGGAGGATGCGGCCCGGCCAGTCGGCGGCGAGTTCTTCCAGGTCGGCGGTCTTGCGTGCGGTGACGGCCAGTTCGTCCCCCGCGGCGGCCGCGGCGGCCGCCAGGGCCCGTCCGAGGCCGGAGGAGCATCCCGTGACCAGCCAGCGTCGTGTCATCGTGCCCCCGAAATCCCGAGATGAAGGTCTGCCGGTGTGCGTGCGCGGTGCCGTGCGTGTGCCGCCGTGCCGTGCGCGTGCCGGTGTACCGCTGTGGCGCCCGCTGCCGGTGGTGCGCGGAGGTTCATGGTCGGGGCGGGTGCGGGTTTCGGCCATCCCTCCGGCGGGGGCGCGCGGAGGCGCAGGGGCGCACGTGGGGCGTGCGTCCTGCCCGGGGCCGGGGCCCGTACGGAGGGCTATACGGCTGCCCCGCCGGAAGGGGTACGGGCGTCCGGCCGGTCCGCGGGGACCGGCTGGCGGTCCTGGTCCCCTTCCCCGTCCCGGGCGGCGGCGCGCAGCGCCGCTTCGACGCGGCGGTTGCCGGTCATGGTCGCGGTGACGGCGGTCATCGCCAGCAGGAGGCCGCCGGCGGCGCAGAGCGCGGCGCGCACGTCGTAGGCGGTGGCCAGCCAGCCGCCGAGGAAGGCGCCGAAGGGGGCCGCGCACATGGCGAGCATCCGTGAGGTGGAGGCGACCCGGCCCATCAGTCGGGCGGGGACGACCGCCTGGCGGAGCGAGGGGGCGAGGACCATCGTCGCGCCCATGCCCGCGCCGCAGACGGCGAGTGCGAGACCGGCGGCGTACGGGTTCGGGGCGGCGGCCAGGCCCAGGATGGCCAGCCCTTCGACGGCGGCCGTGCAGGTCAGCGCGGTGCCGGTGCCGAGGCGGCGGCCGAGGGCGGAGGCGGCGGCCGCGCCGAGCAGGCCGCCGGCGGCCTCGGCCGTCAGGAGCAGGCCGAAGCCGAGGGTGCCGATGCCGAGTCGCTCGTGGGCGAAGAGGGCGAGGACGGTCTCGACGGCGAGGAAGGCGATGTTGCCGACGGCCGGGCGCAGCGCGAGCCCGAGCAGCAGCCGGTCGCGGAAGACGTACGAGGCTCCGGCCCGCGCCTGGCGCAGCAGGGACTCTTGGGCCCGGGGTGCGGGCCGGGGCACGGCCGGGAGGGTGCGTACGAGCAGGGCGGAGACGGCGAAGGAGAGCGCGTCGGCGAGGAGCGGGACCGACCGCCCCAGGGCGAGCAGGGCGCTGCCGGCGGGCGGCCCGGCGAAGCCGGACGCGGCGGTCTGGGCGGCGCGCAGGCGGGCGTTGGCGCGTTCCAGGAGTGCGGGGTCGCGGCCGAGGAGGTCGGGCAGGTAGGCGGTGGCGGCCGTGTCGAAGAAGAGTCCGCCGAGGCCGAGGAGGAAGGCGGTGGCGGCGAGCAGGGGGATGCTCAGCACGTCGAGCGCGGCGGCGGCCGCCGGTACGGCGAGCAGGGCCGCGCGCAGCGCGTCGGCGACCCACATGGTGCGCCGGCGGTCCCAGCGGTCGACCAGGGCGCCGCCGAGGACCCCGAAGATCAGCCAGGGCAGCGTCCCGGCGGCGGTGACGACGGCGAGGGCCATCGGGTCGCGGGTGAGGGTCAGGGCGAGCAGCGGGAGCGCGGCGTGCGAGACGCCGTCGCCCAGCGAGGAGACCGTCTGGGCGGTCCACAGCCGGCCGAATCCGGTCGGCATCCTGCGTATGTCAGGGGTCATTCGGCGGCTCCTTCGGCCCGGGGGCCGGTGGCGGGGTGGAAGAGGGCGAAGACGAGGGTCGCGTCGGGCAGTGCGGGGTCGGACAGCTCGCGGTACTCGTCCGCGAGGGCGTGCATCCGGCTCCCGAGTTCGGCGAACTGCTCTTCGGTGAGGCGCAGATGGGCCATCCGCACGTGCCGCTCGCCGTCCGCGGGCGCCGCCTCCAGGTCCGCGACCGCATGCCGCATCAGGACGTCCGGGCCGCCTTCGCCCGGGTCCGGCAGCTCGATCGAGCGCGCGGCCATGGCGTAGTACCGCTCGGTGACCCCGCGGACCTTGCGGGTGCGGACGACCTTGACCAGGCCTGCCCGTTCGAGCAGCCGTACGTGGTAGCTGGAGCTGCCCTTCGCGAGGCCCACCCGTTCGGCGATCTGGGTGATCGTCGCGGGTTCGAAGCGGAGGACGGCCATGATCCGGTGGCGGGTGAGGTTGGAGACCGCGCGCAGTTGCTCGTCGGTGGTGACGCGGAACGTCTCGGGAAGATCATCGCTTGGCATGACCCCAATGGTCAACACTTCTTGACCATTGAGCAAGCACTTTCCCCCGCCCGCGCCGCCTGGCGCGGAAATTCCCTGGCACCGGCGGGGCCGCTCTGCCAACGTGGCGGTGCAGACCCTGCACCCGACCGCCCCCGCCTGCCCGCAGGCCGCCCCCGAGGAGCCGATCCCGATGCGCCGCCACTTCATGTCCCCCGCGAAAGGAACACCCCTCCACCTGAAGGACATGAAGGCCTGTGCACCCTGCACCTGCGACCCCGGAGCGCATGCTCAACCTGGGGATCCTCTCCCACGTCGACGCCGGTAAGACCAGCCTGACCGAGCGGCTGCTGTACGAGGCCGGGATCATCTCCGAAGTCGGGAGCGTCGACGACGGCAGCACCGTCACCGACTCCCTCGAACTGGAGCGGCGCCGCGGTATCACCATCAAGGCGGCCGTCGTCAACTTCCCTGTGGGAAGCGGCGGTTCGGCGGTCTCCGTCAACCTGCTCGACACCCCCGGCCACGCCGACTTCATCGCCGAGGTGGAGCGCGTCCTCGGGGTGCTGGACGGCGCCGTTCTCGTCGTGTCGGCCGTGGAGGGCGTACAGCCGCAGACCCGCGTCCTGATGCGGACGCTGAAGCGGCTCTCGATCCCCACCCTGCTGTTCGTCAACAAGGCCGACCGGCGCGGCGCGGACGTGCCCCGCGTGCTCGGGGAGATCGAGCGCAGGCTCGGCGTGCCCGCGGTCGCCATGGGCCGGGTCGCCGCCGGCCCGGGCACCCGCGCGGCCCGGGTCGAGGCCTTCTGCGGCGAGGACCCGGACTTCGCCCGCCGGCTCCTGGACGTGCTCACCGTGCACGACGAGGCCCTGCTCGCCGCGTACGTGGACGACGAGCGGTCCGTGCCCTACGGGCGGCTGCGCGCCGCGCTCGCCGCGCAGACCCGCGCCGGGCTGGTGCACCCCGTGTACGTGGGCTCGGCGGCGACCGGCGCCGGGGTCGGCGGGCTCGTCGAGGGCATCCGGGAACTGCTGCCCGTCGCCGCGGGCGACGTGCGCGGCCCCGTGTCCGGACGGGTGTTCAAGGTGGAGCGGGGCCCGGCCGGGGAGCGGATCGCGTACGTCCGGCTGTTCTCCGGCGGGATCAGGGCCCACGGGCACGTGCCCGTCGCCGGGGTCCGCTCCAAGGTGACCGACCTGGCCGTCTTCGACCGGGGCGCGGTGGTGCGCGCCGCGTCGGCGCGGGCCGGGCAGATCGCCGTGGTGGGCGGACTGCCGTCGGTGCGGATCGGGGACGTCGTCGGCCGGGAGCCCGAAGGCCGCCCGTACGGGCGGGTGTTCACCGGGCCCTCGCTGGAGACCGTCGTGGTGCCCGCGGATCCGCAGGGGGCGGGCGCGGGGCTGCACCAGGCGCTGTCGCGGCTCGCCGAGCAGGACCCGCTGATCGGGCTGCGGCACGACCCGGAGCGCCGGACCCTGTCGGTGTCCCTCTACGGCGAGGTCCAGAAGGAGGTGCTCGCCGCCGTGCTGGCCGAGGAGTACGGCATCGGGGTCTCGTTCCGCGGGACGACGCCGATCTGCGTCGAGCGCGTGACGGGCACGGGTGCCGCGTACGAGGTCATCGACGAGGGCGGGAACCCCTTCCTGGCGACCGTGGGGCTGCGCGTGGAGCCGGGACCGGCCGGCAGCGGGGTGGCCTTCCGGCGGGAGGTGGAGCTGGGCTCGCTGCCGCAGGGGTACATGCGGGCCGTCGAGGAGTCCGTGCACGCGACCCTGCGGCAGGGGCTGTCCGGCTGGCAGGTCCCCGACTGCGCGGTGACGATGACCCGTTCGGGCTTCTGCAGCATCCGCAGTACGGCGGGCGACTTCCGGGCGCTGACCCCGCTGGTGCTGATGAGCGCGCTGCGGCGGGCGGGGACGGTGGTGCACGAGCCGGTGCACCGGTTCCGCCTGGAGTTCCCGCAGGACGCGTACGGGCCGGTGTCCCTCGCCCTGGCCCGCCGCGGGGCCCTGCCGGGCACCCCCGCACTGCACGGCGACGCGTACGCCGTCGAGGGCCACCTGGCGGCCGAACAGGTGCACGGGCTGGAGCGGGAGCTGCCCGGACTCACGGGCGGGGAAGGCGTACTGGAGACGGAGTTCTCCCACCACCGCCCCGCCGCGGCCCCGCGCGTCCGGGAGCGGACGGACGGCAACCCGCTGCACCGCGCGGAGTACCTGCTGCACGCGCACCGCAGGCTGTAGCGGGCCCGGACCGGGGCATGCGCGCGACGGGCCGGTGTCAGAGGGCGAGGACCAGCTTGCCCCGGACCCGGCCCGCCCTGCTGAGGCGGTGGGCGGCCGCGGCCTCCGCCAGCGGCAGGACGGACTGCACCTCGACGCGCACCGCGCCGGAGTCGATGAGCCCGCCGATCCTGCGCAGGGCGGCCCCGTCGGGGGCGACGACCACGCGGCGGGCCGCGATGCCGGGGATCCGGTGGGACTCGTCCACGGGCTCCGGGAGGGTGATGAGCGTGCCGCCGGGGCGCAGCAGCCCCCACGCGGCACGCTGCACCCCTCCCCCGACGGTGTCCAGGACGGCGTCGAAGGGCCCGGCCGCGCCCGGGTCGGCCGCCGCCCGGTCCACCGGCTCGTCCACGCCGAGGGAGTGCAGGAAGCCGAGGTTGCGGGCGGAGGCGGTGGCGGTGACGCGGGCTCCGCGCAGCCGGGCGAACTGCACGGCGAAGTGCCCCACTCCCCCGGCCCCGGCGTGCACCAGCACCCGCTGACCGGCCTCGACCCCCGCCGCGTCCAGCGCCTGCCAGGCCGTCAGCGCGGCCAGGGGGACGGCGGCGGCCCCGGCGTGCGACAGGGAGGCCGGCTTGGGGGCCACGGCCGCGGCCGGCAGGACCGCGAACTCCTGGTAGGCGCCGCCGTACGGCAGGGGCAGCATCCCGTACACCTCCTCCCCGACCGCCGGGCCGCCGGGCACGGTCGCCCGGACCACGCCCGACACGTCCCAGCCCAGGCCGAGCGGGAACGGCCGGTCGCTGCGCACCGCCCCCTCGCGGTGCTTCCAGTCGACCGGGTTGACCCCGGCGGCCATCACGCGGACCAGGACCTCGCCCCCGGCCGGGACCGGGACCGGGCGGTCGGTGAGTTCGAGGACGCCCTCGTCGCCGTACTCGGAAAAAACCACTGCGCGCATGCTGATGCTCCTGTTCGTGTCGCCGCGGGACGGCGGCGGTGGCGGTGCGCCGGTGCGTCCCCCACCCTGGGGGCGCCCGCCGCGCGCAGCCATTACCCCGCGAGTACCAGGCGGGGAGGGCGGCCGGTGAGGGGGTACCGGCAGGGACAGGCGGGAGCCCCCGGCGCCCGCGCATACTGGCGCGCATGAACCCCGCCCACGAGCTCGGCCCGTTCCTCGCGTCCCGGCGCGCCCGCCTCTCCCCGCAGGCCGCGGGGCTGCCCGTGCTCGGGCCGCGCCGGGTACCGGGGCTGCGCCGCGAGGAGGTGGCGGAGCTCGCCGGGGTGAGCGGGATCTACTACACCCGGCTCGAACAGGGCCGCGCCCACAACCCCTCCGGGGCCGTCCTCGACGCCCTCGCCCGCGCGCTGCGGCTCGACGGCACCGAGCGCGCCCACCTGTACGACCTGGCCCGCCGCGCCCCGGCGGCGGGGCTCCCCCGGACCCCGGCCGCCGCCCCCGCGGACGCGGAGCGGGAGCCGGTGCGGGTACGGGCCGGGCTGCGGCGGCTGCTGGACGCGGTGGGGGCCGTACCGGCGTACGTCCTCGGGCCCGCCATGGACGTGCTCGACGCGAACCGCCTCGCGTGCGCCGTGCTCTGCGTACCGGCCGCCCCGGACGGCGGCCCGGCGGGGCCGCTGAACCTCGCACGGCACGTGTTCCTCGAACCGGCCGCACGGCGGCTGTTCCCGCAGTGGACCGACGTGGCCCGCCAGAGCGTCGGCTTCCTGCGCCTGTCCGCGGGCCGCCGGCCGCAGGACGTGCAGCTCGCCGGGGTCATCGCCGAACTGAACGGGCGCAGCGAGGAGTTCCGCCACCTGTGGGCCGCGCAGGAGGTGCGCGAGAAGTCGTACGGCGCCAAGTGCTTCCGGCACCCGGTGGTCGGGGACTTCGCGCTCGCGTACGAGACCCTGGCCCTGCCCGGCGACGACGGCCCCTCGCTGGTCGTGTTCACCGCCCCGGACCCCCGCGCGGACGACGCCCTGCGGCTGCTGGGCAGTTGGAGCGCACCGGAGCCGGAACGGGCCGGCTGACGAAGCACCACTATGAGCGCGTCGCCGCTCCGCAGGTGTCGGCGGCGGAGTCGCCGCCGACCGGTGTGCTGCGGTCGTACGGGTCCGTCTGCGGGCCGGTGCGCTCCGTGCGGCGGTCCGCGCCGAAGGGCGGGGTCAGGTATCCGGTCGGGGCGCCGCAGCCGCCGTTGGTCATGTCGTACTTGTACGAGAGGATCGAGAAGGTGCCGGGCTCGGTGCGCACCCTGCCCGGGTCGTCCCAGCTCAGGACCAGCTCGCGCCGGACGATCGTGCGTACGATCTCGTCGCCGTCGGCGCCGTCCCCTCCGCCCGCGCGGGCGACCGGGTAGACGAAGGTGACGTCGGCGGTCACCTGGACCGCGCCGAGTGCGCCCTCCCGGTAGCTGAGCCGGCCCCGCGTCTTCACGACCTCGCCCACCGGCTGGGCGTGGGAGGGCGGAAGCGGCTGAAGAGGAGGAGCGGGTCGTCCTTCTCGCTGGGGGCGCGGAAAGCGGTTTCCAGGAGCGCCCGGACGTCCTTCTGGTGGGGGTTGACCAGCGCGATCGCCTTCTCGGGGCGCTCGCCCCGCAGCACCGAGCGGTCCAGGTTGGCGGCGGCGAGGAAGTCCCGGGTCCGGGCGAGGGCCTGCGCTACCTCGGCGGCGCCCATCCACCCGACCGCCCCGGCCTCCGGCACGGTGATCCCGGCCGCTCCGCCCGCCCAGTCCGCCGCCGGCGAGCCGCGGAACGGCTCCTCCCGGGTGGGGCGTCGGGCCGCCCCGGCCGGAGGCGCCTGCGCCGGACGGGCCGTCTCCCCCGCCAGCAGCTCCGGGCCGCTCCCACCGCCGGTGAACAGGTCCACCACCGGCCCCGGCGCGAGGGCGACCGCCGCCAGCAGCGCCGCCGAGGCCAGGAACCCGGCCAGGTACCAGCCCATGCGCCGCCTGGGGCGCGCGGGCGGGTAAGCGCGCCAGGCCGTCGGGCCCGGTTCCTCGCGCAGCCGTCTCGCCACCTGGCGGGCCCGCGCCGACGGCTCCTCGGGAGCGTCGGCGGCCCCCGCCACCGACTCGCGCAGGAACCGCTCCCACTCCTCGTCGGACCTGGACGAGCCCTCCGGCTCCGTACCCGCACCCATCCCCGTACCCCCGTACTCGGCAGACCGCGGTCCCTTCCCCGGACCGCGGTTGATCATGATACGAGGGGGCCGGCCGCGGTCCTCCGGCCTGGGGTGCGTGCTCGGAGGGTCCGGGAGTCCCGGCCGGGCGGTGGAGCTGACGACTCGGCAGGCCGGTCCTGCGGTCAGCGGCGGCCGGTGGACAGGACCAGGAGGAACTGGCCGCCGCCGGGCTGGACGTCCGCGGTCACCGGGAGGCCCGGTACCAGCCGGGAGAAGCGGTCCACGAGCCAGTCCGCCGCCTCCCGGGCGTCCTTCTCGGTCGGGCAGCGGCCCACCGTCTCGCGGCCGCCCTTGCGCTCCAGCCTCTCGGCCACGGTGATCAGCGGCGCGGGCTCGACCACGTACAGGCGCTCCGGCCAGGCGATGACCACCTTGACCGCGCCCTTGCGGGTGTTGCACCCGCGGTGTGCGAGCCGCTCGGCGACCTTCGCCTTCCGGTCGGCGGTCCGGCTGTCGACACTGGGGCCCCGCGGGTCGTTCACGGACTCGTGGGGGTCGACCGGCTCGTCGCAGACCCAGCACATCCAGCCGTCGCGCTCGGCCACATCATCAAGGAGACTCATCCGGGCAAAGTACCTGCCCGGCCGCCGTCCCGTGCAGCCGACCCCGGGTCCGGCAGCCCGGAGGGGGAGGGCCCGGCGGCCCCGCCGCGTTCAGCTGCCCGGGAGGTCCGCCGCGGCCGGGACCCCGGAGGAGGGCAGGAGCTGGGGAACCCCGTCGACGATCGGGTACGTGCGCCGCAGGCGCGGGTTGTGGAGGGCGTCGCCGGAGGGGTCGAGGACCAGCGGGCCCTTGTCGAGGGGGCAGGCGAGGATCTTGAGGAGGGGGCTGTCGGGATTCACGGGCGGGTTCCTTCGGGGGAGTCGGGATCGGCTTCGTGCCGCGGGAGGGTGAGCAGGACCGTCAGGGCCAGGGCGGTGCCGCCCAGGCGCAGGAGCAGCCGCAGGGGGTCGTCGGGGAGGGGTTCGTCGAAGGCGATGGTGCCGGTGACCACGGCGTAGATGCACGCGACCGTGGAGCAGACCGGCACGATGAGGGAGGCGCGGCAGCGCTGGAGGGCGGTCTGGGACAGGACGAGTCCGCTGACCCCCGTCACGAGCAGCAGGTACGGGTACGGGGTGGCGAGCAGCGCGGGCGCGGAGCCCGGCAGGTCCGAGGTGTCCAGGCGGCCCGACACCCCTTTGATGGCCAGCGAGCTGACCCCGTAGATCAGGCCGACGGCCGCGGCGTACGCGACACCGCTGGTGGGCTGGCGGTGGCGGCGGCGGGCGCGCTGCTCGGCGGCGGCGTAGAGGGCGAGCCCGGCGAGGAGGCTGGGGACGGACAGGGCCAGCAGGATGCCGGTGGGGGCGGTGCGGCTGATGTTCTCGCTGGTGCCGTAGAGGGAGGCGACGACCATCACCAGGGCCAGCAGGATCACCGCGACGGCCCGCCGCTCGCGGCCGGAGGGGCGCTCGCCGAGGAAGACGGAGGACAGGACGAGCAGCAGGACCAGCCCCGACAGGAACAGGCCCTGGGCGGCGGCCATGGGCAGCGTCCGGTAGACGGCCAGCTGGGCGGCGAAGCCGAGGCCCAGGGCCGCGGCCCCGCAGATCCACAGCGGCCGGCCGGCGAGCAGGAGCAGCGCCCGGCCGGGCTCGGTGATGCGCAGCGGCGGCATTCCGGCCAGTGCGCGCTTCTCCAGGACGAAGCCGGTGCTGTACAGGACGTTGGCGACCAGCGCCGCGGCCACACCCCACACCACGGGTCAGGCCTTTCTCGCGTGGACGAGCAGGATGGAGGAGAGCGAGGGCAGGGCGCAGGCCAGCCGGTCCAGGGGGCGCAGCGGGCGCGGTACGCCGTGGAAGGGCGCACCGGCCAGGGCGACGACCTCGAAACCGGAGGCGGCGACGAACTCGCGCAGGGCGCGGGCCGTGTACAGGCGCAGGTGGCCGACGACCTCGCTGCCGGGGCGGCCGTGGATGCCGCGCAGGCTCACCTCGGAGAACACGGGCTGGACCCCGGCCAGGAGGAGGGCGCGGTTGTACCAGGCGGCGAGGTTGGGGGTGGAGAGCATCAGGTGCCCGCCGGGCTTGAGGACCCGGTGGAGTTCGTCGAGGGCGCTGTCGGGGTCGACGAGGTGCTCGATGACCTCGCTGAACAGCACGGCGTCGGCGCTGCCGGAGGCGAACGGCAGTCCGCTGCCGGTGAGTTCGCCGCGGACGACCTGGCTCAGCCGGGGGGCCGCGCGGCGCAGCGCGTCCTGCGACCAGTCGATGCCCACGATGCGGTGGCCGCCCAGGACGCGGGCGGCGGTCTCGCCGGCGGAGCCGTCTCCGCAGCCCACGTCGAGGACCGTCGCGGCGGGCCTGCCGGGGCCGACGGGTCCCAGGGCGGCGGCCAGCATGCGGGCCTGGCGCAGGGTGCGGGCCTCGCCGGAGGCGACGGGGACGGCGGGGTTCTCGTAGAAGTCGCGCAGGCCGGGGACGCGGCGGCCGGGGGCAGACACCGCCTCCGCAGGCGGCTTCCCGGGGGTCGAGGAGGTCATGACGGCCTTTCGTGGTGGTTCTGGGTGGTGCGGGGCCCGCCCGCGGGCGGGCTGGGGACGCCCTCGGACGGGCCGGGGGCGGCCGCCGCGAGGGACTGCTCGAAGAGGGCGGCCAGCCGGGCGCCGGAGTCGTCGCCGAGGAGCGCGCGCGACCAGCGCAGGCTCACGTGCAGGCGGCCCGCGGTGGAGGCGGCGGCGACGCTGAGGCCGCGGGGCATCCGCGCGGGCGCGGAGAACCACACGGCGCAGGCCCGGCCGGCATCGCCGAAGTCGAGGGGGTACGGCACGCGTCCGATGTTGGTGACGAGCGCCGTGGACGTCCAGGGGGCGGCGGCCCGCCGCGCGCCGCGGGTGAGGGCGCCGCGGACGCCGACCGGCAGGACGGGTGCGGTGAGCAGGCCCGTACCGGCGCCCAGGGGGGAGCCGTGGACGGAGGTGAGGGCGCGGGTCCGGGCGGCGGTGGTGCGCAGGAGGCGGGCCACGGCGGCCGGGTCGGGGTGCCCGCCGAGGAGGAGGTCCGCGTCGCGGGGGTCCTCGGGGGTCATGGCGACCTCGACGAGGCGGGTGCCGTTGCCCATCGGCATCTCGGCGCCGCGGGGGCGGTCGTCCACGGGCATGGTGAGCCGTACGGGGCCTGCGGGGCGGCCGTGTTCGGCGTTCCAGCGGCCCACCGTCAGGGAGACGGCGACGAGCAGCTGGTCGTTGACGGTCCACGGCGGCGGGGTCCCGGCCGGTGCCGCGCGCGGCGGGACGGGCAGGTCGGCCTGGATCATGCCGTTGCCCGCCGTACGGGCCCGTACGGGTCCGGGGCGGGAGTCGGCGGCGACCCGCACGGGGCGGGTGCGGACGGTACGGCCGGTGCCCCGGGCCCCGCTGGGGGCCGGGCCGGCGGTGCGGTCCGGGCCCGCGGGGCGGGGGCGGCCGGGGACGGGGGCGGCCGCGGTGCGCGCGTACCGCTCGGCGGTGGTGGCGAGGATCCGCAGGCCCGAGGGGGCGTCGAGGGCGGTGTGGTGCAGGGTCAGGAGCAGTACGGTCCCGGCGGCGGGGCCCGCGGCCCCGGCTTCCGGGGCCGCTGCCTCCGCGTCGTCCGCAGCCCCGGCCGCTTCCACGGCCGGAGCGGCGGAGGCGGCTGGGGCGGTGGTGGCAGCCGGGGCGGTGGAATTCCCGGAAGCCGCCGAAGCCGCCGGAACAGCCGACCCCGCCTCCTCCACCACGTCCAGCCGCAGCGGCGGCGACTGGGTGAGCGGGGGGCAGTCCGCGAGGGCCCGGGCCCTGGCCTCGGCCAGGGCTCCGGGTCCGCGTCCCGCGAAGTGCACCGGGTCGCCGTCCGGCGCGCCGGTCAGCTCCCAGGCGAGGATCCGCCGGTGCCCGGGGCCGGGCACCTCCCGCACCAGCGCCCGGGGGTGCGCCTGCAGGGCCTCCCGGAACGCGGCGCGCAGGCGCGCCGGGTCCAGGCGTCCGGGCAGGTGCACCTCCATGTGCACGCTCTCCGGCTCGCCGGCGTCGAGGCAGTGGCGCGAGACCTCGTCGACGGTCGGAAAGGGGATCCGGACCCCGCCGGGAGGGGTCGAGGGACCCCTCCCGGCGGTGGTCGACGGTGCCGTCACGTAGAGGCCCCGCCGTCCGGCTTGCGCAGGGACGGCCCGGGCTGCTGCCCGCCGCCGTCACCGGCCGGTCCGGAGACCGGTCCGGCCGTGACCACCGGTCCGGCGCCGGGCCCGGCGGGGGCCCCGTCGCCGTGGCCGTTCCCGTGGCCGTCCCCGCCGCCGTCCCGTCCGGCCGCACCGGCCGGTGCCACCCCGTCGGCCTGCGGCGCGGCCGCGGTGACGAGCGCCGCGGAGACCGCGACCAGGGCGAGGACCTGGGCGAGGCCGCTGAACGCGCCCTCCCCGGCGGCGACCGGTTCCCCGGCGCCGACGGCCGCGACCACACCGGCCGCTGCCATCGCGGCGGCCGCGGTGGGCACCAGGACGGCCGGCCGGAGGCGGGCCGCCACGGCGAGCACGGGCACGACCAGGGCCAGCGGCCCGGCCACCACCGCGACGACCGCGGTGAGGACCACCGCGCCGAGCACGGTCCCCGGGGCCGCGGGCTGCGGCTGGGGCTGCGCGTCCTCGACCTGTCCGGCCGCGCGGCGGCGGCCGGCGAAGGCGAGGGCGATCAGGCCGAGGAGGGCGATCGCGCCGCCGATCAGGGCGGCCCGGTAGGTGCCGGAGGGCTCGAACTCCATGGTGACCGTGCCGGAGGCGCCGGCCGGGACCACCCAGGCCTGCTGCCAGCCGTCGAGGCGCACCGACTGGAGCTCCTTGCCGTCGAGCACGGCCTTCCAGCCGTCGTTGGCGTTCTCGTACGTCCGCAGGTACGCGGCCCCGCCGGAGCCCGCCGAGACCTCGACGGTCCGCTCGTCGTCGGCCCAGCTGCGGACGGTGGCCTCGCGGCCGCCGGCGCCTTCCAGGGCCTTGGGGGTGCCGCTGGTCAGGGTGACGTCGGTGATCGCCAGCGGTCCGGCGTCGCCGGCCTCCACCTCGTGGTCGCCGGCCGCGAGCTCCACGGTGCCCCCGGCCTGCTCCCCCGCGCAGAGGGAGACGGTGACCGGGCGGCGCTCGGTGAGGTCCCGCAGGAGTCCGGAGGCCTTCGTCTTGTGCAGGACGCCGCCGATGGCGAGGTCCGGGCCCTGGCCGCACTCGAGCGCGAACTCGGCCGAGGCCGGTGCGCGCGGGACGCGCAGGTCCGCCAGGGCGGGTACGTGCACCTCGCTCAGGCCGACGGGCAGCTGCACCTTGGCGTCGGCCACCGGGTTGTGGACGGTGAGCGGGGCGACCCGGCTGATGGTGATGTCGAGGCGGTCCGTCTTGATGGCCGGGAAGGTGACCCGGCCGTTCTCGTCCACGTCGGCGAAAGCGGCCCCGTGCGGGGAGGTGATCATGACCTGCTCGGGGCGGGTGGACACGCCGCCCGCCGCGACGAGGATGACCTCGCCGACCTCCCTCATGCCCGGCCAGGACAGGTGGACGACCGGCTTGTCGCCCGCGATCCACGCGGTGGTGAGGTCTCCGTCGACCAGGTTGCGGGCGCCGAGCTGGGCGCCGCTGCGGCTGGTGGAGTCCACGCTCGCCGAGATGCGCTCCTTCTTGCCGGGGGCCGCGCGGTCGAGCAGGGCGTCCAGGGCGCTGCCGGGCACGGCGGCGGCCTTCGCCGTCACCGTGTACGTGCCCGCTTCCTTGGTGGTGAACTGGCGGCGCAGTCCGGCCTCGGCGGAGGCGGGAGACAGGCCGCCCGCGTCGGTGCCGCGGTGCAGGGAGTACACGCTCGCCGGGGCCTCGGTGTCCTGCCCGTCGGCGGGCAGCACCAACATGCGGGTGATCTGCACGCCGGGGATCTTCACCTCGGAGAAGCCGGCGCCGGACAGGCCGGGGCGGGCCTGCTGGGCCGTCAGGATGGTGATCTTCATCCAGGAGGCCTCGCCCTCGGGCGCCTTGACGGTCTGCGGCTGCCCGTTGGTCTTCAGCGGGCTGTCCGCGCGGCCGCGGTCGGTCTCGATCCGCACCTGGGTCGGCGCGGCGCGCATGGCGTCGCCCGGCAGGGGTGCGAGCTGGATCGAGCCGGGGACCTCGGTGGGCCGCTCGAACTCGACCTTCAGCCACTGCCCGGACGGGTCGCCGGGGCTGCCCTCGGCCCAGGCGGTGCCGGGGTCGCCGTCGAAGGCGTTGACCGGGTCGAACTGCGGCAGGTGGAAGAGCCAGTTGCCGCTGCTGGAGGCCGTGACGGTACGGGCGCCGCGCAGGACCGCCGTGGTCTGGTGCTCGGCACCCTCCCTCGGCAGGATCTGCTTGGGCTGCTCGCCCGCGTTCTGGAGGCTGCCGGAGTGGTTGCGCTCCTTCGCGGTGTACGTGTACGAGGTGTTGTTGTTGACCAGGCCGAAGCGGGTGTCGGCGCGGCGCAGCCCGTCGGCCACGGCCTTGACCGGGGCGTCGAGGCCCTTGGGCAGCGCGTCCCCGGCGAGGACGGCGGGCCGGTCGGTCATCGAGGGGTCGGCGGACAGCTGGAGCAGCGCCTCGGGGCCGCCGCTGACCACGGCGGTGTCGCCGACGGCGGAGACTCCGACGCGGCCGGGGCGGGCCCGCTCGTCGGGCTCGTAGATCTCCACGGCCTGGAGACGCGGGTAGAGCGCCTGGACCTGGAGCGGGGTGTCGGCCGCGATGCGGCCCCCGGTCACCAGCGGGCCGAAGCCGGTCACCTTGCGGTAGCCGGAGGACTCCAGCGTCCGCTTGACGGTCTGCGGGGGCACCCAGCCGATCTGGTCGGGGTCGAGGTCGTTGCGGACGACGACCTCGTGCATGCCGGCGCGGGCCAGGTAGGCCTGGAGGCCGGGGACCTCGGAGCCGGACAGCAGGGCCTGCTCCACGGCGTCCGTCATACGGCGGGCGCCGGGGGTGCCGAAGGGGACGAAGTCCCGCTGCGCCCAGGGGGTTTCGGCGAGCACGTCGAAGGGCTCGTCGATCGGGGAGCCCCAGGTGTAGATGCCGTGCGCGGTGGCCGGGACGACCAGGGCTCGGCTCTGCGGGGCGTTGTCCTTGAGCCAGTCGGCGGCCTGCGCCCAGTGGGAGGGCAGCTTGCTGAAGGCCCCCGGCTGGAGGACGGCGCCGGTGGCGTAGGGGAGCGCCAGGCCGGGGACGACCAGGGCGGCGGCCGCCGCGGGCACCCAGCGGGAGGCGCGCAGGGCGTGCGCGCCGCGGCTGAGGGACAGGACGGCGGTCAGGTGGGCGAGGCCCAGGGTGAGCGCGAGGGCCAGTCCGGGCTGGAACTTGTAGATGTTCCGGAAGGGCTTGAGCGGTCCGTTCAGCCAGTCCTGGACGATCCCGTGGAAGGGGGCGCCGAAGGCTCCGGCGTACCCGGCGAGGGTGATCAGGACCACGGCGAGGACGGTCAGGAGCAGCCAGCGGCGCTCCGGCAGGTCCCGCCGGGCCAGGCCGGCCAGGCCGAGGGCGGCGGCGAAGGCCGAGCCGAGGACGGCGAGGACGGAGGTGGCGACGGTCCAGCCGGCGGGCAGCCAGGCCTCGCCGAAGTTGAGGTACGCCACCCAGTTGCCGGCGCCGCGCAGGAGTTCGGTCGCGGACATGGTGGCGGTGGTGGTGTCGGCCTGCTCGACGTACGGCATGAAGTTCTCGCCGTGCGCGGCCATCAGGAGCAGCGGGACGACCCACCAGATCGTGGCGAGGAGGACCCCGGGGATCCACCAGGTGATCAGGGCGCGGCGGCGCGGGCCGGCCGGGCGGCTGAGCAGGTAGAGGCCCACGGGCAGCAGCGCGGCCAGCGTGGAGGCCGCGTTGACCCCGCCCATGAGGGGGATGAGCAGCGCGGAGCGCGCGGCGGCGATCCGGGGGCTGAGGGCCGCGGAGGTCAGCGGCAGCAGCACCCAGGGCAGCAGGGCGCCGGGCAGGGCGGCGGCGGAGGTGGATCCGACGACGATGGTGAAGGTGGGCCACAGGGCGTAGACCACGGCCGCGAGGACGCGGGACGCGGGGCTGCCGACGCCGAGCCGTTCGGCGAGCCGCAGGGCTCCCCAGAAGGCGGCGGTGACGATGGCGGACAGCCAGAGCCGCTCGGCGAGCCAGACGGGGACCTGGATGAGGTCCATGAAGGCGTAGTAGGGGAGGGCCGGGAAGGCGTAGCCGACGTACTGGTTGGCTATGCCGCCCAGGCCCACGTTGCCGTTCCACAGCGAACCGAGGTCGCCGAGGAAGCGCCAGGGGTCGAGGGCGACGCCGAGTTTGGTCTCGAACGTCATCTTGCCCGGGGACACCGCGACGAAGGCCGCCAGCACGACGGCCCAGAAGCCGAACAGCAGGCGTCTTCCGCGCGGCTCGCCGGACGCCTCCGACGGCGTCGGGCCGGGCTGCGGCGCCCGGGTGGGCGCCTGGACCGCAGTGGTCATGACCGTTCCTCGCTTCGCATGCTCATGGGCTTCGCCTGAGAATCAGCAGCAGATTCCAGGTGGCGATCTCGCGGAGCCCCGGCACCCGGGTGATCGTGCTCGCGAAGAACGGCCAGTAACGCGATCGGGCCGTGACGACCTGGACGTCGTCGCGGCCGCGGACGTGCCGCAGGGTGGGGCCGATGTGGACGGCGAAGAGGTTCTCGCCGAGGGTGTGCTTCGCCTCGTGGCCCGTACGCCGTTTGTAGCGCGCGCGGGCCCGGTCGGCCCCGAGGTAGTGCCAGGGGGCGGTCTCGTGACCGCCCCAGGGGGAGAGCCAGTTGGTGAAGGACAGGTAGATCAGTCCGCCGGGGCGGGTGACCCGGGCCATCTCGCTGATGAACGTCTGCGGGTCCGCGACGTGTTCGAGCACGTTGGACGAGAAGCAGACGTCCGCCGCGCCGTCGGCGAGCGGCAGCAGGTAGCCGTCGGCGAGCACCGCGTCCTCGGGGGGACGGCCGCGGGAGTTGAGCTCCCGCAGGTCGGGCTCGAAGAGGTAGCTCTGCGCGCCGCGGCGGCGGAACTCCTCGGTGAAGTGGCCGCTGCCGCCGCCGATGTCGACGACGATCTTGCCGGGCAGGTCGACGTGGCGGGCGACCTGCGCGACGGAGTCCCGGGCGAGCAGTCTGTAACAGCGTTCAGGATCGGTGGGTTCGCGCATGAACGCCCTGAAGAGGGCGGCCGAACGCCGCAGCGACGGGTCCTTGAACCCGGGTCCGGTGGTCTCAGACATGACCGCCCTTGCCGCGGCCGCGGCCGCTCCTGCCGCCGGCGTACTCGGCGGCGCGGGCCGCCGCCTCGGCGGCGACCGCCTGGAACTGGCGGACCGTCGCGCCCCAGCGGAAGCGCTGGGCGCGCTCGGCGGCCGCCCGCCCCATCGCCGCGCGCCGCGCGCCGCTGAGGGCGAGGGCGCACCAGGCTGCGGCGAACGAGCTCTCGCCCTTGGCGAGTACGCCGGTCTCCCCGTCCACGACGGAGTCGCAGAGGCCGGGGATGTCGAAGCCGATCGCGGGGGTGGCCCGCGCGGCGGCCTCGGTGACGACGAGCCCCCAGCCCTCGACGAGCGAGGGGTGCAGCAGGAGCCACGCCTCGCACATCAGGCGGTGCTTATCGGCATCCGACACCCGGCCTGCGAAGGTGACGCCAGGTCCGGCCATCGCTTCGAGGCGCTGGCGCTCGGGCCCGTCGCCGACGATGACCAGCCGGCCGCCGGTCACCGGGCGGACCCGCTCCCACAGGCGCAGGAGCAGGTCGATGCGCTTGTACTCGACCAGCCGGCCCACGGCGAGGAACAGCGGCTCCTCGGCCTCGGGCAGCAGGGGTCCGGGCTCCTCGACGCCGTTGTTGACGATGCGGATCCGGTCGGCGGAGACGCCGATGGCGCGCAGTTCGGCGGCGGTGGACTCGGAGACGGCCACCATGAGGTTGTCGCGGTGGGTGCCGGCCAGCGCCCAGTGCTCCAGCCGACGGCCGAGCCGGGCCGCCGGGCCGGGGTAGCGCATCTGCCACAGGTCGGTGTGGACGTGGTTGACGAAGCAGAGGGTGGGTCCGCGGTGCCACAGCGGTGCCAGGTACGGCATTCCGTTGCAGACCTCGACCAGCAGGTCGCAGTCGCCGACTTCGCGGGCGAAGGTCGACTTGGCGCGCAGGAAGTGACCTGCGTCGCCCCCCGCGGAGACCACCCGGTAGTCGCGGTCGGCGGCGGGGCCGCCGCACACGAGGGTGACCTCGTGGCCGTCGGCGGTGAGGCCGTCGGCGATCCGGTCGATGAGCAGTTCCGAGCCCCCCGCGGCCTGGTTTCCCAGGTCGCGGCGGGCGAGGAAGGTGATCCGGTGCGGCAGGGGCGCCGCGGGCTGTACGGGCTGCGGTCCGGCCGGGTGGAGGCCGGTGCGGGGCTGGGCGGGGACGGGCAGGGAGTCCTTCTGGCCGGGGGCCAGGGCGGACGCGCGCTGGGGCATATGAGGTGCTCCAACTCGGCGGCTGCGGGAGGCAGGAGGGGCAGGGACGGCCGGGCTTCCGGGGATGAAGCGCTGGGCTGGCTGGGTGTGCGGGTGGTGCGCGGGCCGGGTGGGGCCCGGGGGCTTCGTTGCAGGTAGCGGGACGGTTTCGCCAGGTAACACTGGGCTTACCGAGGGGTAACGTCAGTGTTCGGTTCGCGATTAGTTCCGGCTACTCACGCTGGTGACAATTTCCCGGTCTTCGCCAGGGGGGTTTTCATCATTCAGGTGAGTGTCCTGCTTACGGCCGCGGACGAGCAGCACGATGCCGGCGAGGATCAGCAGGCCTCCGGCGAGCCCGCCCGCCACGGGCGCGGTCTGGCCCAGCAGCTTCAGCAGACCGCTGCCGTCCTTGGCGAGTTCGACCTGCTCGGAGCGGGTCTTCTCGGTGAACTCGAGCTTCGGGCTGGACAGCAGGGTGACCGCGACGTCCTGCGAACCCGGGGCGCGCAGGGTCTTCGTCGGGGCCAGTACGGCGTTGATGATGCGGCCCGTGGCCGGGTCGACGGTCAGCTCGATGCGGTCGTTCGCATACCACTCCTCCGCCGCGACCTGACCGGGCTGCGAGCTGCCCACGAGCACACCGGGCACCAGGCGGCTGCCCGTACGGGTGTCGTCGACGGAGCCGACGAAGACGTAGCCCTCGTGGCCCTTGATGCGGGTGACCTTCTCGAACTCCAGCGGGACCGTGGCGCCCAGGCTGCTGTCCCACCAGGAGTACGTGCGCCGCTCCACGTCGAACGGGAACTTCAGGTAGGCCTCGCCCTCGAAGCGCGGCTTCTCGTCGCAGCAGTGGACGGGCAGGTTGGTCTTGCGGTCGGTCACCCAGCGCTCGGTGACCCACTGGAGCGACTTGCGGGGATCGTTCAGCGGCAGGGTCTTCGGGGTGTCGATCTGGGTGGATACGTCCCAGACGGCGTTGCCGCTGCGCTCGCTGGCGGCGACGTCGCCGACCACGCGGCGGGTGATGGTGAGCTTCTGGCCCTCGACGGTGGACACGGAGCCCGTGTCGAAGTAGCTCCCCTGGCCCTCGAAGACCGTGGTGGAGAGGGTGTCGGTGGGGGTGCGCTTGGCGCGCGGCTCCACGTACCAGACGAGCAGCTGGGTGAGCACCAGCAGAAAGACACCGGTGCCCAGGAGGACCAGGGACAAGGGCGATATGGGACGACGCATGCGGGTACTCCGATACGGACGCGAGAGTGCGGGAGTTCGGGGCGGTGCGGGAACGGCCGCGCGTACGGATTCAACCCGTCCGGGGCGATAAGCGACTTACCCGGTGGTAACACTGCCGTGAACGGCGAAGCTAGGTGGAGCTTGACCACCTGTCAATGCGCCTCGCATACTGACCGGGCCGGACCGGGCCGGCGCGCTGGGTGACTGACCTCATCGACTGAGAGGCCGATCATCCCCATGTCCAGACTGCTCGCCGCCTTGCTGACCTGCGTAGCCGCCGCCGCTCTGGCGACGGGAGCCGCGTTCGGAATCGTCGCCGCGCTCGACGCCACGCCCGATCACCAGAACGTGCCGCTCGTCACATTCCCCGACCCGCCCGCCGCGGGGCCCTCCGGCTCCTGAGGCCCCGGGCCGCACTAAGTTGGGCCCTGGGCGGGCCGCCGGCCGCAGCCCGGGGACAGACCGCAGATCCAGGAGCAGCACAGTGGAAGCCTCGTCGGCGTGGCGCGATGTCCCACAGGCACGGATCCGCCGGTTCGCCGACCGCGCCCAGGAGGAGATCCCCCAGCTGGCACAGGACATCCTCGCCGCGATCCGGCGGGAGTACCCGGGCCTGGTGTTCATCCTCGACGAGTCCGGGGAGCCCAAGGCGCTGGTGGCGATCCGCCACGCGCTCCAGCTCTTCGTGGACCAGATGACCACCGGCTCGGACCGCCCCAGCACCCTCCCCGAGGTGTTCCGCGACTTCGGGCGCGGCGAGGTCGCCCACGGCCGCAGCCTCGACTCCCTCCAGGGCATCTACCGCCTCGGCGTCCGGCTCTCCTGGCGGCGCATGGCCGAGATCGGCCAGGAGGCGGAGATCCCGTCCGCCGCCATGTACGAACTGGCCGAATCGGCCTTCGAGTACCTCGACGTCATGGCCGCCCAGTCCGTCCGCGGCTACGCCGAGGCCATCGCCCGCCAGGCCGGCGAGCGGCTGCGCCTCCAGCGGCTGCTCGTCGACCTCCTGCTCACCGAGCACCGCTCCGACCCCTCCGCCGTCCTCGCCGACCGCGCGGCCGACGTGGGCTGGCCGGTGCCCGCGAAGGTGGCGGTGGCCGTCCTGCTGCGCCCCACGGCGGAGGCCGTGGCCCCCGCCGTGGGCGAAGAGGTGCTCTTCGACACCGAGGGCGAGCGGCCGCGGCTGGTCCTGCCCGACCCCGACTCCCCCGGCCGCGCCGACCTGCTCCAGCGGGCCGTCACCGGCTGGTCCGGCGCCATCGGCCCCGCCGTCCCCGTCGCGGAGGCCGCCGCCTCCCTGCGCTGGGCGGAGGCCGCCGTCCGCCTGATCGAGCAGGGCGTCCTGCCCCGCGGCCGGCTCCTGCACTGCGCCGAGCACACCGAGGCCCTGGTCCTGCTGCCCGCGGACGACCTCATCGACGACCTGGCCCGGCTGCGGCTGGCCCGCCTCGACGAGGCCGGCGGCCCGGCCCACGCCCAGCGCCTCGCCGAAACCCTGCTGGCCTGGCTGGAGACCCGCGGCGGCGCCCCCGAGGTCGCCGCCCGCCTCGGGGTCCACCCCCAGACCGTCCGCTACCGCCTGCGCCAGCTGCGCGAACTGTGGGGCGACGACCTCGACGACCCGGACCGCCGCTTCGAACTCGAACTGGTGCTGCGGACGCGGCGCTTGCGCGGAGAGCTCGCACCGCCGCCTGAGTAGCGGCCGGGGCGGATCCGTCGGGGCGGTTCGGGCAGTTCAAGTGCTTCGGATGGTCCGGGCGGGCAGCGGGCAGCGGCCGGGACACGCCCCGCGCGGGCGCACCGACCTGCGCCCTCCCGCAACGCCCCGAACCGATACTGGGCGCAGCCGCCGGCCCCCGGGGCGGCGGGGCGTGCCCGGTACCGGTCCGGGGCGCGGAGCGGAGGAGCGCGCGATGCCCGGAAGCCGGATCGGCGCCCGCGCCTTCGCCGTCGCGGCCCTCGGCGGGGCCCTGGTCGGACTGGTCGGCGGCGCGTTCCGCTGGTGCCTCGTACGGGCCGACGCCCTGCGCGCCGACTACGTGGAGGCGAGCGGGCGGCTCGGGGCCGCGGGCCTCCTGCTGCCCGTGGCCCTCACCGCCGCGGGCGCCGCCCTCGCCTGCCTCATCGCCCGGCGCGTCCCGTACGCGGCGGGCAGCGGCATCCAGCACGTCGAGGCGGTGTGGCGGCGGCAGTCCGACGCGCTCGCGCTGTGGCTGCTGCCGGCCAAGTTCGCCGGCGGGGTCGTCGCCATCGGCTCCGGGCTCGTCCTCGGCCGGGAGGGGCCGGTGGTCCACATGGGCGCGTCCATCGGCGCCCTCGCGGGGCACCACACCCGCCAGGACCCCGAGGACGCCCGGATGCTGCACGCCGCGCTCGGCGGCGCGGGGCTCGCCGCCGCGTTCACGGCGCCGCTGGGCGGACTGCTGTTCGTGTGCGAGGAGGTCACCCGCAGCGTCCGGCCCCGCCTGGTCCTGCTCACCCTCGTCGGTACCGCCTCGGCCGCGCTCTCCTGCCGGCTCCTGGTCGGCGGCTCCCCCGTCCTGCCGATGCCGGGCCTGGCGCCGCCGCCGGCGTGGAGCATGGCCCTGTTCCTGCTGCTCGGAGCGGCCGCCGGGGTGCTCGGTCCGGCGTACGGCGCCCTGGTCGTGCGGACCCTGGACACCGTTGAGGGCCTCACCCGGATCCCCCCGGTCGCCCGCGCCGCGGCCATCGGGGCGGTGGTGGGCGCACTGATGAGCGTGGAACCGCTGCTCGCCGGCGGCGGCGACGAACTGAGCGAACGCCTCCTCACCGGCCAGATCCCCGCCGCCGCGGTGCTGGCCCTCTACCTCGCCGTACGCTTCCTCGCCGGCCCCCTCAGCTACGCGGCCGGCACCCCCGGCGGCCTCTTCGCGCCCCTGCTGGCCCTGGGCGCCCTGCTCGGCACCCTCGCGCACTCCCTGGCCGGCCCCGCGCTCCCCGCGGACGCACCCGGTCCGGCCGCCTTCGCCGCGGTGGGCATGGCCGCCCTGTTCACCGGCGTGGTCCGGGCCCCCCTGACGGCCGTGGTCCTGGTCGTGGAGATGACGGGCTCGGCCCCGCTCCTCCTCCCCCTCCTCCTGTCCTGCTTCGCGGCCGACCTCACCGCCTCCCGCCTGGGCAGCACCCCCTTGTACGACACCCTGCGCCACCGGATGCTGCAGCGACCGTGAGGGCGCGCACCGGCATGCCCCTGTGAGCACGTGGGGATCACTGGCCGAAACCGCATCTCTCGGGCAAGTGCGGCATTGACCCCATGGCTTCGCCGCGGTTGCATTCGGTGGTCCTCCGGCGGGGAACCGGGGGAGGAACCGTGTTCTTGCGCGTTCATACGCGTTCTGGCGTGCTTCCGACTGGGGGGAAAGATGACGGGATATTCCGGCCTGGATTCGTCGAGACGCGTGCGGGGGGCGCTGGGCGCGGTGGTCGCGGCCTGCGCGGTCGCGGCGGTACTGCCCGGCGCCGCATCGGCATCGGCATCGGCACCTGCTGCACCGCAGACGTCCACCTGGGTCGAGCGGGTGAGCGTCGCAGCGGACGGGAGCCAGGCCAACGGCTCCTCCGTCGACGCCTCGATCACCCCGAGCGGCCGGCACGTCGTGTTCTCGTCCTCGGCGTCGAACCTGACCGGCGGCTCCGCGGCCGGCTCCACAGCGGTCTTCGTCCGCGACCGGCAGGCCGGACAGAACCTGCGGCAGGGGGACTACACCCCGATCGGGCCCCCGTCGGTCAGCGGCGACGGGGCCTACGCGGGCTACGCCCTCCAGTGGATGAGGAACGTACGCATCCGCTTCTACCAGGTGGCCACGGGCCGCACGGTGTCCGCCGACTGCTCCGCGTACAGCTGCACCCAGCCCGTCTTCAACGCGGACGGCCGCTACGTCGCCCTCTCCGTGCTCCGGTACTCCTCCTCGTACCAGACCGTCGAGGTCCACGACCAGGACACCTGGACCAAACAGACCGTGGCCAACCTCCCGCACACCAGCCCGGCCCGGCCCTCGATCAGCGGCGACGGCCGCTACGTCGCGTACCAGGACGCCCTGACGAAGGACGTGTTCGTCCGGGACATGACCGCGGGGACCGTCACCGGGCCGGTCGAGGGGGCGGGCGTGGCGGCCTCGCTCGTGCAGCTCAGCGACGACGGCAGCAAGGTCGTGTACCAGGCGGGTACCGACACGTACGTCCACGACCTGACCGCGGGCACCTCCCAGCTCGTGCCGGGGGTGAAGGGCGTGGCCATCGACCCCACCGGCCGCCACCTGCTGCACTCCCCGCACCCCGGCGCCGCCGGACCGTCGCTCACCCTGCGCGACCTGGTGACGGGTACGGACTCGGTGGTCTCGGACCAGCCCGCGACGGCCGGTACGGACTCGGTCACCGCGGGCGGGGGCGAGGTGGTCTTCCAGTCCGCGGCCTCCGACCTCGTGACCGGCGACACCAACGGCGCCTCGGACGTCTTCGTACGGCACTTCGACTGACGCCTGCGGGGCGTCGGTATGCCTGCTGACGTTCCGTCCGCTGCCTCTTGTCTCCTGCCCGTTGCCCGCGGTCCGCTGTCCGTTGTCCACAGGGCGGCGGGCTGCGGAGCGGGCTGTCGGCGCCCTGGGGCATGATCGGTGGCATGACCCTCGCTGCTGCCGAAGACCTGTACGACCTCGCCCGGCGCCACCTGCCGCCCGAGGACGCCGTCCGCTGGACCGGCCTGCTCACCCCGGGCATACGCCTGGCGCACGCGGGCGAGGGGATGGCGGTGGTGGGGCGGCTCGGCGGGCTGCCGGAGCTGCCGCCCGGGGTGCCGTGGCCGGTGTGGGAGGGGTACGGCCCGCTGTCCCACATCGCGTCCCTGGACTGCGCGGCCGTCGCCGCGGCCGGCGGCTGCGGACTCGCCCTGCCCGACTCCGGCACGCTGGTGTTCTTCCTCCACGACGACCGCGCGGACGACGGGGACGGCGAGCCCTTCGTCCACGCCTCGGACCCGGCCACGCACCCCGGCTCCCGGGTCCTCCACGTCCCGGCGGGTGCGCAGGCCCGGCCCCGCCCGGCCCCGGAGGGCCTGCCCCCTTACCCGGAGGTGGAGTTGACGGCGGAGCCCGGCATGACCGCGCCCGGGTACGACTCCCCGGGCATCCGGGCCGCGTTCGGCGCGGCCACCGACTCCGCCGAGTGGCGCGGGCACCCGGTCAACGGGCGGCAGTTCACGGCCGGTCTGCACGCCCTGGGCTCCGACGCGGGCGATGTCCGCCACCGGCTCGGCGGGCACCCCGTCCCCGTACAGGGCTCCGTGGAGCGGGAGATAGCCCAGGGCGCCCTGGGTCCGGGTACGGCGTGGAACGATCCGCGCCTGGATGCGGAGGCGGTGCACTGGGTGCTGCTCGCGCAGATCGACTCCGACGAGGCGGCGGACATGATGTGGGGAGACTCGGGCACGCTGTACTGGCTGATACGCCCCGAGGACCTGGCGGCGGGCCGCTTCGAGAAGGCGCTCTTCACCCTCCAGTGCTGCTGAGCCCCACGGGGCCCGGTCGGGGTACAGGTCAGGGTCAGAAGGCGTACCGCACGCGCAGCCAGGGGGCGCGCTCCTCGATCAGGCGCAGGAGTTCGTCCACGGCGGCCGCCTTGGCCCCGGTGCGGTAGCGCACGTTCCAGCCGCCGTTCTCGGACTTCTTCGGCTGCTGGAGGCCGGGGCGCCAGAGGAGCTCCTCGGCGCGCGGGTGCCAGCCGAGGTTGACCTCGTGCAGCTCGCGGTTGTGGGTCAGCATGATGACCTCGGCCGCGGCCTGGTCCTTGACGCGCCGGGGCAGTACGTCGTCCATGGCCTCCAGCAGCGCGCCCCAGTCCCGCTGCCAGCCCTCGCGGACCACCACCGGCGAGAGGTTGAAGTGGACCTCGTACCCGGCGTCGAGGAAGTCCGCCGCGGCGGCCAGCCGCTCCGGGACGGGGGTGGTGCGGACGTCGAGGATCCGGGAGTCCTCCGGGGGCATCAGGGAGAAGCGGATCCGCGTGCGCCCCTGCGGATCCAGCCGCAGCAGGTCGGGGTTGACGTACTTGGTGGCGAAGGAGGCCTTGGCGGTGGGCCACCGGCGGAAGGCCCGTACCAGGTCGGCGGTGTTGTCGCTGATCAGGTCGTCGACGGCGCAGTCGCCGTTCTCCCCGATGTCGTAGACCCAGGCGTCCGGGTCGCACTGGTTGGGCTCCCTCTTGGGGCCCGCCGCCGCGATGTGCCGGGCAAGGGCGCCGAGGACCCGCTCGACGTTGGTGAAGACGGTGATCGGATTGGCGAAGCCCTTGCGGCGCGGGACGTAGCAGTAGGCGCAGGCCATGGCGCAGCCGTTGGAGAGGCCGGGGGCGATCCAGTCGGCGGACCGGCCGTTGGGCCGCACGGTGAAGGACTTGCGCTCGCCGAGCACGAGCGTCTCGCGCTTGATCCGCACCCAGCGCTCGACGTTGCCCTCGTTGCCGTGCAGGTGCGGGATGCGCCAGTGGGAGTCCACGGCCAGGACCCGGGCCTCCGGGAAGCGGGCGATGATCTGGCGGCCGCGCAGGGATTCGGCGGCGGCCGGTTCGGCGTGGATCTCCGCGACCCGCAGCATCCGGCGGGCCTGCGGTCCGTCCCGGAAGGCGGGGCCGCCGCCTTCCTCCGCCGGGCCCGCGGCTGCGGCCGCGAGTTCGTCCAGGCCGAAGAGCGCGTCGGCCGGGTCCTGCGGTGCGCCGGGGCCGCCGGGACGGCGCCGGGGCGGATCCCTGTCCATGCCCACCAGTGTACGGAGGCCGCCCGGCCGCCCCGGCGGATCAACTTTCGTATCGGCGGCGCTCCTCCTCAAGTCGTATGCGGGCAAGGGGGAATCGTCTTGCGGGCGCTGTCCGGCGGCAGCCGCGTCTCCGCATCATGTCCGGTATGGACACGGCACAGGAGCTCGGCGCGCTCGCGCGCAAGACCGCGGACCGTCTCGCCGGGCAGCAGCACGTCGGGGTGGCGGTCGCCGCCCTCGCGGAGGGGGAGGCGGGGTTCGCGGGGGCGGGCTCCGCCGCCGGTGACGGCAGCGGGGCGCCGGACGCGCACACGCTCTTCGAGATCGGTTCGGTGACGAAGACGTTCACCGCGCTGGCGCTGGCGCGGATGGCGGTCGCCGGGACGGTGGAGCTCGACGAGCCGCTGGCCCGCCTGCTCCCCGAGGGGGCGTCCGTACCCTCCCGGGGCGGGCAGGAGATCACCCTGCGGCACCTGGCCACCCACACCTCCGGCCTCCCGCGGCTGCCCAAGGGGATGCTCCTGCGGGCCCTGCTGCACCCCCGCACCCCCGATCCGTACGCCGGCTGCACCGCGGACGTGCTGCTCGCCGGGCTGGCCCGCACCCGGCTGCGCACCGCGCCCGGCCGCAGGGTCCACTACTCGAACCTCGGCGCCGGACTCCTCGGGCTGGCCCTCGCCCGCCGCGCCGGCACCCCGTACGAGGACCTGGTCGGCACGCTCGTGTGCGAACCGCTCGGGATGCCGGACACCGTGGTGGCCGCGGGCAGCCGGGCCGGGCGGCTCGCCCGGGGCCACGACAAGCAGCGCCGGCCCGCCGCGCCCTGGCAGCTCGCCGACCTGGCCGGGGCGGGCGGCCTCCGGTCCACGGCCAGCGACCTGGCCGGGTACGTACGGGCGCAGCTGGCCGCTGCGGGTCCGGGTGCTGATGCCCGTACCTCTACCGGTACCGGTAGAGGTGCCGCCGGTGACGAGCTTGCGCAGGCGATCCGGCTGACCCGCGAGGTCGAGCACCGCACCAACGGGTTCGCGTGGATGCACCTCGGGTGGGCGGCCCAGCGGCTGCACCCCCGCCAGGGCGCCCGCCTGCAGATCTGGCACAACGGCGGCACGGGCGGCTTCTCGTCCTTCGTCGGCTTCGACCCCGAGACCGGCACGGGGGCCGTCGTCCTGAGCAACACCCAGCGCCCCGTGGACGCCCCCGCCTTCGAGCTGCTGCGCACGCTCCAGGACCGCTGACCCCGGCCCGCGGAGCGCAGGAGGGCCCGCCGGCACGAGGCCGGCGGGCCCTCCTCCGCGGCTGCGGGGTGGTGCGCGCTGCGGTTACGGAAGCGGGTGGAACACGGCCGCTTCGTTGGCGTTGGCCTGGCTGAACAGGGTGAAGCTGTTGCCGTTGGCCTGGGCGGTGTTGTTCTGGTTGGACGCGCCGGATCCGGTGGCCGCCTGCTGGGCGGTGGAGGAGCTGCCGGCGTTGTCGCCGAGGACCCCGCTGCCGAGCACGCCGGCGACGGCGGCGTTCGAGGCGTTGGCCGCGGCGGAGCCCGCGTCGTCGGCGTGCGCCGCACCGGCGCCGCAGACGGACAGGGCGAGGGCGAAGACGGCGGGTGCGGCGATGTACAGGGCGCGCGTCACGGCCCCGGAGTTACGGGTGCTGGCCATGGTGTCGTTCTCCGTTGGTGTCGGGGGGCGTCGGTCGGCGGTGCGGGGAGGGATCAGGGGGCGGGGTCGACGACCACGGAGTGGTGGGTGTTGGTCTGGCCGGCGCCGGTGAAGCCGCTGCCGCTGGCCTGGGCGGTGTTGTTCTGGTTGGACGCGCCCCAGCCGGTGGCGACCTGCTGGACGGTGGAGGAGTTGCCCAGGTTGGCGCCCCCGACTCCGCTGCCGATGATTCCGGCGATCGCCGCGTTCGAGGCCTGGGCCGCCTCGGCCCGGTTGTCGGCGTGGGCGACGCCCGAGCAGACGGCCAGGACGAAGGGGACGGCGGCGACAGCGGCAAGGACACGACGGGAACGGGAAATGGTCACGTCTCGATCTCCAAAGTGAGGAGCAGATGGGGGAAGCGGCGCCGCGTCTTCACCCTTCCGCAAGATGATCACCGACTTCAAATTGACGCTGGAATATTCCCCTGTACGCATGAGCGGGGCCCGCGGCCTTGACACTTCCGATCATCGTCCTGCGGCGGCGCAAGCCAGGGGGACCGGGCGGCTCCCCGGGACGGATTCGAAAAAGTGCGGAACGCGCGGCAACCTCCCGCCGGGTCGCGCGTCGTGGCGGGTGAAGGGCGGAGTTCCGCGCCCTCGAACCGACCCTGGAGAACCTCTTGAAGAAGCTCAGGCACCTCTGCGGCGCGGCCGCCGCCGGCGCGGTCGCCGCCGGTGCGCTCGCCCTCCTCGCCGCCGCCCCGGCCCAGGCCGACACCTCCGTACCGGCCCCCGCAGCCCCCGCGGCCGCTCCGGCGGCCCCCGCCGCTGCCGCCCCGGCCGTCGAGTCCGCGCCGGGAGCCCCCGCCTCCGCCTCGCCCGTACCGGCGCCCGCCTCCAGCGCGACTCCGGGCGCCGAGCCCACCGGGCCCTCGGAGCCCGCCCCCTCGGCGGAGCCCTCCGAGGCCCCGTCGGCGGAGCCTTCCGAGGCCCCGTCCGCAGCCCCGTCCGCAGCTCCTGCCGAGGAGGCGCCCGGCGCCCCGGCCCCGGCAGCCCCCGCCGACGCCTCCGCCCCCGAGCTCGCGCATACTGGCTCGACCGCGACGAACGCCGCCCTCGGGGCCGCAGCCGCCGGACTCGTCGCGGCCGGCGCCGGAACCCTGTACGCCGTACGGCGCCGCGCGCACAGCTGACGCACCACCCCACCCGAGGACACCCGTGCTCCGTCCCGCCCTCCCGCAGCCCGTACCGCTGCCCGCGGCCGTGCCGCCCGGCATCCGCCGCGCGGTGCGGGGGCTGCTGTCCGGGCTGCTGCGCCGCGACCGCCTCGCTCCCCCGCGGGAGCGGGGCGGTCCGGCCGCAACCGCGCCGCCTCCCCCAGCGCCCCCTCCCCCGCCCTACGGGGCCGCGGCGGTCGCGGCCACCGGGGACGGCCCGCTCCCGGACGACCGCCCGCCCACGGTCAGCGAGCTGTACCACGCGCACCGGCTGCGCCTGGTGCGGCTGGCGGTGCTGCTCGTCGACGACCGGGCCACCGCCGAGGACGTGGTGCAGGACGCGTTCACCGCGCTGTACCGGCGCCACGGCGAGCGGATCCGCGAGGTGGACAACGCCCTGGGCTACCTGCGCACCTCCGTGGTCAACGGCTCGCGCTCGGTGCTGCGCCGCCGCCGCACGGCCCGCGCCTGGAACCCGCCCCCGGCCCCGGACGTCCCCTCCGCGGCCGACCACGTCCTCCTCGACGAGTCCCACCGCGAGGTTCTCGCCGCCCTCGGCCGGCTGACGCCGCGCCGCCGCGAGGTCCTGGTCCTGCGGTACTGGGGCGATCTCAGCGAGGCCGAGATCGCCGAGACCCTCGGCATCAGCCGGGGCTCGGTGAAGTCCAACGCGAGCCGCGCCCTGGACGCACTGGAGAAGATCCTGGAGGGCCGGGTATGACCCGCGAGCAACCGTACGGACGCCCGGACCACGACCGCAGGGACGGGCCCCCGGCCGCACCCGGCTCCCCGGACCTGAACGGCGCCGCGGACCTGCACGGCCCCCCGGACCTGCACGGCGCCCCGCCCCACCCCGTGGAACACCGCCTGCGCGCAGCGCTGGCGGCCCGCGCCGAGGGGGTCTCCGTACGGGACCTCCGGCCGGCGGAACCTCCCGGTCCGCACCTGCGGCGCCTCCCCGCCCAACGGCTGCGCCGCTTCGCGCTGCCGCTCGCCAGCCTGGCCACCGCAGCGGCCGTCGCGGCCGGCTACCTCACCCTGCCCGCCGAACGCCCGCACCCGCGCCCGGCCCCACCGGCCGCCCCGCGGGACCTCAACACCCCGGACCCCGACCGGACACCACGCCCGGCCACCCCCACCCCCGCGCCTTCGGCCCCCTCACCGCACCCGTCCTCGGTCCCCTCTTCGGCCACGCCCTCGGTACCGCCTTCGGCAGCGCCAGGAGAAGAGCCCGGCCCGGCCGACCCGAACCCCGACCAGCCCTCGGCACAACCCCCGCCGAGCGGCGCCCCCACTCCCCGCGTCTCCTCCGAAACCCCACCGAACGCCTCGCCGCCCCCAACGCAACCGACCCCACAGCGCCCCTGACCGCTGACCGCCGCGGGCCCTCGCAGGTCCGGCTACGAGTCCGTCAGCAGCGGCCGGACCCGGTCAGTTTCCGGTGGACAGCTGGCTCGACAGGCCCCGGCAGGCCACGGACGACATGGGCCGGGGTCGAGCGGAGCGCCCTCGCGCGCAACGGTCCGGTCGCACCAGTCGCACACCACTGTCACCTGGACACCTGCGGCCTCAAGGGCAGCGGCCGCGTCCTGGGCTGCTTCGAGCCAGTCGGGCCGGGTGACGGCCACGGGCGCACCATCCAGCAGGAGCTTGCTGTCCCAGAGGCTGCGGCCGGTGAGCGTCCGGACCGCACGGACCGCGTCCACCTTGCGGTCCCCCGACCCCGTGACCAGAACCCGGAAGCCCGGCTCTTCCATTACGGGCGGTCCTCCGCACGGGGCCAGTGGCGGCCCTCCACGGCCTCGGCGCTGCGGTTGAGACGGAGCAGTACGTCCTCCAGTGCGCGGATCTCCTCCTGCGACCAGTCGGCGACGACCCGGGCCAGGCAGGAGCGGTTGACCTCGCGGTCCTCCGCGAGCCGGCGCGCGCCCTCGGCCGTGATGCGCAGGTGGCGGGCCATGCCGCCCGCGGGGTCGGCGACGCGCTCGGCGAGGCCGCAGCGCAGCAGGGCGGCGGTCTGGCGGTTCACGGTGGAGGCGTCGAGGGCGAAGGCCTCCGCGAGCTGCCCGATGGACATCGGGCCCTGCGTCTCGATGCGGCACAGGAGGAGGTAGGCGGAGCGGTCCAGCCGCTCGGGGTCGCGCTCGCGGCGCGCCAGCACCTGGTGCCGCGAGAGCAGCATGAGCTCCCGCTCCAGTCTTTCCAGCACGGCGCCTCCCGCTCGCGTTCCCGGCGCTCCATTATTCCGGGCCCCGACCGGCACCCGACATATGCATGATACATATCGTGTGTACGATGCACTTCGGGCTGACCTCGACGGCCGTTGTGGAACTCCACGGAGCTCCCTCGCCGCCGTGGCACCCCGTACACCTCAAGGAACCGCCAGCTGCACTCCGCGCCGCCCCACCCCGCGCCGCCGCCTGCCAGGAGGACCCGCATGACCGTCACCGCCTCCCCCGCCTCCCCTTCCTCGCCCTCCCCCGCGTCCCGCGCGGCCGAGATCCTGTCCCGGCCGGTCTCCCTGAACGGGCTGACCGTCCCCAACCGCATCGCGATGGCGCCGATGACGCGCATGTTCTCCCCCGGCGGCGTGCCCGGACAGGACGTGCGGGAGTACTACGCCAGCCGCGCCGCGGCCGGGGTCGGACTCATCGTCACCGAGGGGACGTACGTCGGCCACGACTCGGCCGGCCAGAGCGACCGGGTGCCGCGCTTCCACGGCGAGGAGCAGCTCGCGGGCTGGGCCGAGGTGGCCGCGGCCGTGCACGCCGCGGGTGGCACGATCGTGCCGCAGCTGTGGCACATCGGCATGGTCCGCAAGCAGGGCGAGGCCCCGTACGCCGACGCCCCCGCGGTAGGCCCCTCCGGCATCCGCGTGGACGGCACCGAGGGCACGGGCCGCGCGATGACCCTCGACGACCTGGACGAGGTCATCGGCGCGTTCGCACAGGCGGCGGCCGCCGCCGAGCGCATCGGCTTCGACGGCGTAGAGCTGCACGGCGCCCACGGCTACCTCCTCGACCAGTTCCTCTGGGAGCGCACGAACCGCCGCACCGACGCCTACGGCGGCGACGCGGTGGCCCGGACGAAGTTCGCCGCGGAGATCGTGGCCGCGGTCCGCGCCGCCGTCTCCCCCGGCTTCCCGGTGATCTTCCGCTACTCCCAGTGGAAGCAGGAGGCGTACGACGCGCGCCTCGCCCACACCCCCGGGGAGCTGGACGCGATCCTCGCCCCGCTCTCCGCCGCGGGCGTCGACGCCTTCCACGCCTCCACCCGCCGCTACTGGATCCCGGAGTTCGAGGGCTCGGACCTGAACCTGGCGGGCTGGACGAAGAAGCTCACCGGCAAGCCGGCCATCACCGTCGGCTCGGTCGGCCTCGACGGCGACTTCCTGCGCGCCTTCGCGGGCGAGGGCGCGGCGCTCGGCGACCTCGACAACCTCCTCGACCGCCTGGAGCGCGACGAGTTCGACATGGTGGCCGTGGGCCGCGCCCTCCTCCAGGACCCGCAGTGGGCCGCGAAGGTCCTCGGCAACCGCCTCGACGAGCTGAAGCCGTACGACGCCGCCTCGCTCAGGACCCTGAGCCGCTGACGAGCGCCAGCCAGATCTGGCACTCCCGGTCCCCGTCGCCTATCTGGTAGTACTGCTCGAGCACCAGGTGGCGGCCGGCCACCTCCCAGACGAGCGAGGCGTTCCCGTCGCCGCTGCGCAGGCAGGGGCTCCAGTGCGGCAGCGGGTCTCCGTAACGGGCCCGCAGCGAGGCTGCGAAGGCGTCGTAGATGCGGCCGAAGCCCTCCTGGATCTTGTCGTCCAGGAAGGGGTACTCCGCTTCCACTTCGGCGGCCAGCCAGGTGCTCGCGAGGATGCGTATCGCACCGTGCGAGGCGGACTCCAGGTCGTACTCGTCCAGTTCCTCCAGGTCGTAGGGGTCGTCGCCGGGACCGAAGATCAGGGACCGGGGGTAGAACGGCCGCGGGGTCTGCTGCTCCAACTCGCTGACGAGGGGCTCCGGATCGGTCTCCGGCGTGAGGCCCGCGGAGAGGTAGCCGACGGGGTCCCCGCTCAGGAAGGCCGGTTCGGGCCGGAAGGTGCCGGGCTCCGCGACCCCGCGCCAGACGGCCCCGCCGCGCGCGTCGCGCAGGACGACGGCGCTGCCGTCGGGGGCGTCCGGGGCCACCCGGCACACCTCGCGGCCATCCCGCCCGACGTACGCCACGTGGCCCTCTTCCGTACGGAAGGGGGCCAGGCCGTGGCCCCCGTCGAAGCCGACGACCCAGCCCTCGTCGTCGGTGAGCGGCTCCGGGTGCCCGACGGGCACGTACGAGCCGTCCGCGGCCCGCAGTACGCCCCACCCGTCGCCCTCCTCGGGCCGGGCCACCGCCGCGCCGCCCGCGTCGAAGTGGTCGACCCACGCGTACACGGGCTCGACGGCCCAAGCCCCGCGCGCGTCCAGGAACCCGCGGGTGTACCCGTCGCCCGCCTTGATCAGACCGTGCGTCGGCTCGCCGGCCAGCTCGCCCGCATGCGTGACCACCGTCCGGCCCCGGTGGTCGACGAACCCGCAGCGGGCGCCGTCGAGTTCTCCGACGGCGTACGCGAGGCCGTTGCCGTCGAAAGCGGACAGGAAGCGGAAGGAGGGCTCCACCACCCACTCCCCCGACTCGCCCAGCAGCCCCCAGTCGTCGCCTATCCGCACGGGCGCCGTACCCGCGGAGTTGAAGGCGCGCGCCTCATCGAAGGCAACGGCCACCGCGAGCCGCCCGCCGCGGTCCACGTACCCCCGCGCCCCGTCCTCCGTCACCACCGCGGCGAGCCCGTTCGGCGCGAAGTGCCCGGCCTCCCGGTACGCACCCCCGATCACGACCTCCCCCGTCCCGTCCGCGTACCCCGCCCCTTCCGCGGTCCGTACGGCGGCCAGCCCCAGCCGGTACTGCCCGGCCGCGGCGAACCGGGCGGGCACGACGACGGCCCCGGCGGCGTCGGCGAAACCCCACACCCCCTCCACCAGGAACCGCGACCGCCCGGAAGCGTCGAACGCCGAAGCCCTCTCGTACCCCGGCTCCCCCCGCCACTCCCCGTCCCCGCCGAGGTACCCCCACCGCCCGTCGAGCCCGGCCGCAGGCGCAGTGAACCCGCCCCGCCCGTCCGCACAGAACACCCCGACGGCCGCAAACTCGGCCCCCCGCACCAGCCGCCCGTCCCCACCGACCAGCGCGAACCGCTCCCCGAACTCCCCGCCACCGGCCACAGGCACGGCATGGGGCGCAGACATCAACATGACGGAACTCCTGAGTCCTGTAAGGGACAAGCCCACGACCGCGAAATGGCCAGCGAGCCAACCACCTCCGAACCCTAAGCCCCGGGTGTGACAGTGAGTGACGACGCCCGCCCCGCTCCACGTCCGGCTGCACTGCCGGGGCAGCCCGGCTACGGTGGCCCCATGGGCGACCCGGAGCAGAACAAGGCCACGGCCAAGGCGTTCTACGAGTTGATGTTCAACGAGTGCCGCCCCGCCGAGGCCATCGAGCGGTACGCGGGCGACACGTACATCCAGCACAATCCGCACGTGGGCGACGGCAAGCAGGCCTTCGTCGACTACTTCGAGCGGATGGCCGCGGAGTACCCGGGCAAGCGGGTGGAGTTCAAGCGCGTCCTCGCCGAGGGCGACCACGTCGTGCTCCACTGCCGGCAGGTCTGGCCGGACGAGGAGTACGCGGGGATCGACATCTTCCGCTTCGACGCGGACGGCCGGATCGTCGAGCACTGGGACGTACTCCAGGTCGTCCCGCCCACCTCGGCGAACGGCAACACGATGTTCTGAGCGCCGTGGGCCCCCCTCAGCCTTGGCAAACCCGTGCCCGGGGCCGTTGCGGCGGCCCCGGGCACGGTGTGGTGGCGGACGGAGGGTGCAGGTGGGGGATCAGGCGAGGCCGAGGCTGATCTGGCGGTTGAAGACCACCCAGCTCTGGCCGCGGTCGGCGGAGTCGCACGGCTTGGTGGAGACGTTCGGGGTGCCCCAGGCGTTGGCGAGGCAGTAGGCCGGGGCGAACGTGAGCGAGATCCGCTGGCCGTCGACGTTCCAGTACTGGCCCTGGTCGTTCGGGTTGCAGGGCTTGGTGGAGACCGTCGCGCTGTTCCAGGTGTTCGCGAGACAGTAGCCGGGGGCGTCGGTCAGGGCGATCTGGTGGCCCGAGACCGTCCAGCGCTGGCCGCGGTCGGCGGAGTCGCACGGCTTGCTCGAGATGTTCGGGGTCTCCCAGGCGTTGGCCAGGCAGTACAGCCCGGGGGTGCGTGCGGCCTGCGGGGCGGCGGCCCCCGCCTGGCCGGCCGGCAGGAGCGAGGCGGTGAGGGCCAGCGCGGCGACGGCGAGAGTCTTGCGGAGGACGTTTCGCATGGCGCGTATTCCATTCTGGAGCCGGTCTGCATATTTCACGCACGACCGGAAAGCGGGGCTATCCGACTCGGTTTCGAGTGCGTGAGAATTAGTACCAGGGGCCGCCGTCCGGCCCATACGGCTACGGCGAACAGTTCACCCGCATCAGGCAGTCGACGGATTATCCGACCAGGTCTCCGCTATGGCCGAAACCCGCTCCGAGCTGGCTATACGCCCGGACCAGGGGAGGCCGGACCACCAACCTCCACCCCACCCTCCCACCTCCAGGAAAAACGTAAATCCAAATCCCGGGGAGTGGACGGAAAAACGTTCCATTCAAGCAGTCGCAAGAAAAGACGGGGCGCCACCCATCACCCCACACAGCCGTAGATAAAAGCCCCCCGACCCCCGCACCCCTAGGGGAGAAAATCGCAATTCCGGAGAATGGCAGGGAATGACAGGAATCGCCTGGCGCGAAACAATCGGGCGACGCCCTCCACGCACCCGCGCCCCGTCCGCGTACGTACGCGCGTACGAGCCGACCCGTCCCCCGAATCCGCCCCGCCGGTGCGTTGCTCCCCACCCGGGGCGCTATACACCACTTGCATGGATATTGTGTGAGATGTGATCGAGTCTGGACGACCGCGGTTCCGCCGGCGCCCCGGCCCGGGAAACCTCGTGCGGCTGTCGCCCGTCGTCCTGACGGTCGTGATCGCCGCCCTGGCCTACACCACTCCCCCGGAGATGGCCTTCAGCCGCCTCCTGCCCGCGGCACCCGCACTGGCCGCCGCCATGTGGCCGGTCCTGCCCACGGTCCTGCTCGGCACGGTCTGCCTGCTGCTGATGATCGGCCTCAGCCTCGTCTTCCCCGACCTCGGCACCTGGTGGACGGGCGCGGGGATCATCGCGGTCACCGTGGCAGCGGCGTACGGCAGCCACGTCCGGCTCCAGCGGGAGCGCACCCTCTTCCAGGTGCGGCTGGTCGCGGACGCGGCGCAGCAGGTGGTGCTGGGCCCCATGCCCCGCCGCTTCGGCGACGTCGAGATCGAGTCGCTGTACGTCGCGGCCGCGGCGGAGGCCCGGATCGGCGGGGACTTCTACGAGGCGGCGGACACCCCGTACGGGGTGCGGCTGCTGATCGGGGACGTACGGGGCAAGGGGCTGCCGGCCGTCGGGGCGGCCGCGGCGATCGTGAACGCCTTCCGGGAGGCCGCGTACGGGGAGCGGGACCTGGTCGGGGTCGCCCGCCGGCTGGACGCGAGCACCATGCGCTACAGCGCCGCCTTCCCCGCCGACGCGGCGCTGGAGCGGTTCGCCACCGCACTCCTGGTCGAGATCCCGCACGGGGGCGGCCGCATCTCCCTCCTGAACTGCGGGCACCCCCCGCCCCTGCTGCGCCGCCGCGACGGGCTGCGCGTCCTCGACCCCGCCGCCTCCGCGGCGCCGCTCGGCCTCGCGGAGCTGATCGGCGACGACTACGGCGTCGACACCTTCGACCTGTCCCCCGGGGACCTGCTGCTCCTGTACACGGACGGCATCGCGGAGGCCCGGGCCGACGACGGCGCGTTCTTCCCGCTGGCCGCATGGATGGGCGGCCGCCCGGCGGCGCCGCCGCGCGCCCTCCTCGCCGCACTCCACCGCGACCTGCTCCGCTACCGCCGCGGCAGCCTCGACGACGACGTCGCAGCCCTCGCCGTACGCCTCCTGGAATCCTGACCCGCCCCACGACCGGTCGGGCCCGGCCCGCCGGTCACCCCCCTGCCCCCGTCTCCGTGCGCACCCAGTCCGCGTACGCCGCGGAGCCCTCGGCGGGCGGGAGGACGAGCCACATCGGCTCGGAGTGGGTGTGGGAGTGCCGCTCACGCACCCAGGCGCCCAGCTCCGCGACCCGCCCGGCGGTGGTCTGGAAGGAGACCCGGTACTCGCGGCCGTGGTGCACCTTGTCCTTACGCCAGGCGAAGGTGGTCATCCGCGCGTCGACGTGCGCCCCGGCCGCCAGCCGCGCCTGCACGGCCCCCTGCGCCAGCTCGTACGCCACCGACTCGTCGTCCACCGTGGTCTGGGCCACCACAACCCCGCCCGCGCCCTGGCCCCCGCTGTCCACCACTCGCTCCTCCTCGCACCGAGTCGCACCCGACCCGCACCCGCAGGCCTCACCCCCATGGAGTCCCCGGAGGACCAACTCGGTTCCACGTGAAGCGCAGAGACGGCACGGACCCTGGCGGACAGGTCGCGGCCGGGTGCGATCCTGGCTGGCCGTACAGCCGACCGAAGGCGGAGACCGAGGCAATGAGCCGACCCCTGCTGTTCCTCGACGTGGACGGTCCGCTCAACCCGTACGCGGCGCAGCCTGAGCGGCGCCCCCTCGGCTATACGACCCTGCGCGTCCCCCGCGACGACGCGAACCCACCGGATGGGGGCGGACCGTCTGCGCGGCGGCGGCCCCTGCGGGTGTGGCTCAACCCGGAGCACGGCCCGGCCCTGCTCACCCTCGGCGACGGCGCCGGTTCTGGTGCCGGCCGAGACGGGGGCGACGGCTACGAGCTGTGCTGGGCGACGACGTGGATGGCGGAGGCCAACCGGTACATCTCCCCCGTGCTCGGTCTCCCCGAGCTGCCCTTCGTCGACTTCGGCGCGGACCTGCTGCGGGAGCGCCCAGACGGGGTCCACTGGAAGACCGACCACCTGCTCGCCCACGCCGCCGGCTGCCCGTTCGCCTGGGTGGACGATGAGCAGGGCGAGCAGGACCACGCCTACGTACACGCGCACCACCCGGCTCCCGCCCTCCTCCACCATGTCAACCCGCGCATCGGCCTGCGGGCCGAGGACTTCCACACCCTCGCCGCCTTCGCCGGCGGCATTGTCAGAGGCGTCTGAGAAGGTGGCGCGCATGGAACCGTTGAGCGTGGTCGAAGCACTGTGGGACCGGATCCAGGCGCGGGACTGGGACGGTGTCGGGGCCTTGGTGGCGGAGGGGGCCGTCGTGGAGTGGCCGGTCACCGGGGAGCGGATCGTGGGGCGGGGGAACTATGTCGCGGTGAACAGCGAGTACCCCGAGGGCTGGGAGATACGGGTGCTGCGGATCGTCGCGGACGGCGATCAGGTCGTGTCCGAGGTGGAGGTGCCGCACGAGGGCGTCGGGGTGTTCCGGGCGGCCTCGTTCTGGACGGTCCGCGAGGGGCGGGTCGTCCGCGGGACGGAGTACTGGACGGGGGTCGGGGAGCAGAAGCGCCCGGAGTGGCGGGTCGCGTACACCGACCTGGTGTAGGAGGCTGCCGACCTGCGGCAGCGCTGCCGCGGGACCTGCTGCAGGGAGGTGGCCCGCAGGTGCAGACGTTCCTGCCCTATCCGTCGTTCGGGGCCTCGGCGGCCGTGCTGGACGGGCGGCGGCTGGGCAAGCAGCGGGTCGAGGCCCTCCAGGTGCTGCGCGGGCTGACCGTGCCGGGGTACGGGTGGCGCAGGCACCCGGCGGTGCGGATGTGGGCGGGGTACGAGGAGGCGCTCGTACGGTACGGGCTCGAGGTCTGCGGGGTGTGGACGGAGACCGGGCGGGCGGACACCTGCGCCGCCACCATGGTGGCGGACCTCCGGAGCCGGCTGCCGGACGGCGGCCCGGTGCGGACGCAGGAGGAGCTGGCCGCCGCCGGGGAGCTGCCGCCGTGGCTCGGGCTGCCGGAGTTCCACCGCAGCCACCGGTCCGCGCTGGTGCGCAAGGACCCGGACTACTACCGGGAGCGGTTCCCGGACGTACCGGACGACCTGCCGTACGTGTGGCCGGACTCGGACCGGGATCCGGACGCGCTGGGAAGGGAGTGAGGGCCAGCGTTGGCGGGCGAGCGGCGGGGGTGTCGACGCGGGGCCGGTGCTGCGGGATGCTGACCGGGGGCGGCGCGTCCGGACGGGCGCGGCGGACGGAGGGGGCTGCACGTGGGCGGTCTGGGCGGGTTGGGCGTGGTGGTGCTGTCGGCGGCCGTGCTGCTGCTGGTCTACCACGGGGTGCGGCGCAGCGGTGCGGGCCTGCGAGCCGCGGTGGCGGTGGGTGCGGTGGCGAACGCCATGGTGCTGTACGGGCTGGCGGCGACGCAGCCGCTGGGGGCCGTGCTGGCCGTGGCGGCGCTGTCGGCCGTGGGCGCGGTGCACGCGCTGGTGGGCGCCGGGCGGGACGGGCTGAAGAAGGTCAGCGTGCTGGACCCGGCGGGGCTGCGCGCACTGGTGGGCACGGTGGCCGCCTCTGAACCACCGCAGCTGATAGGCCTGTTCGTCCCCTACACGGGCGGTCTGATGGTCACGGCGTTCGGTACGGACGCCCGTCCGGAGGGGCGGCAGTTCCGGATACCGCCGGGCGGGTACTGCCCGTTCTGCCTCCTGGAGGAGCAGGCCCGGACCCTGATCCCGGAGGGGCCGGAGGGCGAGGCCCTGCTGACCGAGTACCGGGGCCACGTACACCAGGGCAGCAGCCGCCACCTGCTGATCCGCCGGATGGAACCGGACGCCCCCTGGACCGGCCGCCTCCGCGACCGGGCCGCGTACCGCACGCCCCGCCAGGGTCCTTCCTGCGCCGTGCATGCGCCGAGCCCTCGCTGACGCAGTCCGAATCGGGACGTCACACCGCCTGCGCCGTGATCCACAGCCCGCACAACCCCGTTTGAATCTTGTTAAGTTGTCCTACTCTCGAGCGATCCGGGTGCGTGGGCCCCAGTCGATCTCGACACAGCAGAAGGGGAGCGCATGTCTTCCGCATCCGATCCGTACGAGCACACCTCGACGGCCATGGTCTACGACATCTTCGCCGAGACCGGCAATGAGCTGATCGCCATCTACGTCCAGCGGTACGACGCAGCGACCGAGCAGGCCGAGCGCACGCGGTGGTGGGAGGCTGTGCTAGCGGTACGCGACTGCCGTAGGGCAGTGCCACCGTACGACCGGGACGCGTTGCTCGCGCAGATGGCGACGTGGAAGCGCACGATTGAGGACCTGAAGGCCGGCCGGTGACCGACCCTAGTGCCTATTACTTGACGGAGGCCCAGCTCAAGGCTCGATTCGATGAGCTGATCCGAGATTTCGTCTTCGGTGATTACAAGCCCCAGCGAGAGCCAACACTGGTCTTATTGGGCGGGCAGCCGGGCGCTGGAAAGAGCCAGGCCATGATCGGGGCCATGGAGCGGCACGGCGGCAATGTCGTTCCGCTGACCGGAGACGAGCTCAGACCGTTCCACCCCCGCTATCCCGAGCTCTTACGGGAAGATGCACAAACCCGGGAGACCGCCACCGCTCAGGCCTCCGGGGCCTGGGTGCGGATGAGTATCGAGTATGCGATGGAGCACGACTACTCGCTCGTGCTCGAAGGGGTGTTCCGGGACCCGCAGATGACCATCGGCACCGCGGAGCGCTTCGCCGGGGCAGGCCGTCACGTGGAGGTGGTCGCCCTCGCCGTGCGCGAGGAGACCAGCCGGCTCGACGCACTCGGCCGGTTCCTCGACGGCGGCCGGTGGACACCCCCCGAGCTCCAGGAGCTCGCGTACCGCATGGTGCCGGAGACGGTTGCGGGCGCCGAGCGGAGCAGCGCCGTGCAGCGCATCGTGATCACCGACCGTTCGGGTGCCGACCTCTACGTGAACGAGCGGGCTGCCGGCGGCTCGTGGCAGGACCGGCCTGAGGCCGTACAGGCCCTGCAGGCCAGGAGGTCACAGACGCTGCCTCCCGCAGAGGCGCGCGCATGGCTGGCGAAGCACCAGCGGGTGACCGTCACGATGGCGGTCCGCGGGGAGATCAACGACAAGAGCCGGCCCGTGCTCCGGCAGCTGCTCACGGACGCGGACGCGGTGGCCGCCATGGTCTCGGCCGACGACCGGGACCTGGAGAGGGCGGCCCAGCGGACCACCCGTCCCCTGCTCTCCCGGCTGGTCGAGAACCGGCTCCCGGAGGACTCGGCCCGGCTGCCGGAGTTCCTGCCCGACGCCGCAGTGGCCGGACAGGCGGAGGCCCTGCGCCGCGCCGGTCTCGCCGCGCCGGAACGGGCCGCCGAGGACGCCGTACGGAGTGTCTACGCCGAGGCCCGGGGCAGGCCGGCACAAGGGGCCCAGGGACAGGGGTCCGCCGGAGCGGAGACCGCGGGAGGCACGGCCGTGGCTGCCGCCCGCCTCGCGGCACTCAGCGCACCACGAGGAGCACCGAAGCAGTCGGCGGACCGGGGCGCGGGGCAGCCCGGGGCGGCCCGGGCCGCGGCCCCCGATCCGCACCGGGGACCGGCCCTGTGAGTCGGCCCGGCGGCCTCGGACGCGGGTGGGACGTGTGAGCACCGGCGCGAGGGGTGCCCCGTGAGCAGCCCGCTGGAGTACGGAACCGACCCGTTGAACGAGGCGCTGGGGACCGCCTCGGCACGGGCTTCCGCCCTCCTGGTCCAGCTGGCCGACGCCGCCGCGACGGCTGCTGCTGCGCTGGAGCGGCGCCGGTCCGACGGGGCGGAGCGCCTGCGTGCCGAGGCCGCAGCCGAGCGGCTTCGGCTGCCCACGGCCCGTGTGCAGTGGCAGCGGGCCCTCGACGAGGACTGGCGCGACGCGGCGACCACGGACGAGCTCACCACCGCCTGGGCCGTGGCGCGGCTACGGGTCCACTCCGATCCCGGGGCCCAGGACGCCGCGAACCTCCTGGCGGCCGAACTGACCCAGCGGCACCCCGGAGCCATGCACCTGTACACGCAGCTCCTGCACGCGGCGCACACTCCCGAAGAGGCGATGAAGCAGGCGCACGAGTGGTTCGACCCCAGGGCGGACGATCCGGAGGCCGCGGCCCGCCATCAGACGGCGGTCGGGGTACGGGAGGCCCCTGCCCCGAGCGGCGGCACTGCGGCGGGGGTGGATTCCGCTGGGGTGCTCGCGGCCCGGTTGACGCGCATGGCGAGTCCCCGTCCTGTGGGGTCCGGGCTCGTCTCCGGGTCCGGCAAGGGGCCGGTGCCGCTGAGCTAGGAGCCCCCGATGCACGTCCCCGTACTCCCCCGGGTCCTGGCCGCCGCCGCGCTCTGCGCGGTCCTGGCCGGCTGCGGCGGCCCCGGCGAACCCGGCGGCTCCGGCGGGGAACCCGGCGCCGATGCCGTCCCGGCCGCCAGCCCCAGCCCGCCCGTACTCCAGCCGGATCCCGGCTACCGCCCGCCCGGTCCCGCCCCCTCCCGTACGGCCGCCCCCGCCACCCCCGAGGCCGCCGCCACCGGGTACGTCACGGCCAGCCGTACGGTCAGGGCGGCCGACGCCTCCGCCCCGCCGCGCCGCGCGGAGGAGTACATGCGCCCCGACAACGCCGAGCGCGGCATGGGCCAGCCGGTCTGGGACCCGCCGCCGCCCGGTGCCACACGAGCCCCGGCCGACGTCCGGGCGACCACGACCCGGACGACCCCGACCCGGGCCGTGCTCCGCGTCACCTACGTCCCCGTACTGACCGCCGCGGACGGCACGACCACCCGCGAGGCCCCCCAGGAGCTGTACGTGATCTGCACCCGCCAGCCGGGCGGCACGTGGCTGGTACTCAGGGAGGCCCCGACGCTGGACCCGTGACGCACGGCCCGGGAGCCGTCTCCCCGGCGTGCCAGGTGGCCGGTGTTCCGGGTGCCCGGTGTGCCGGGAGACGGCTCCCGGGCAGCGGACCTGGCCGGCGGGGGTTTCGTCAGCGCAGGGTGAGGACCGTCGGGAACTTGCCGCCTCGGTTGAGGGGGGAGGCGGCGTTGGCCGGGATGTCGTCCATGCTGCCCGAGCGCCAGCCCGAGGCGTCCGCCCAGACCAGGTGCAGGACGCCGTTCTTCACGAGGACCGCCTGCGGGTGGGTGCCGCCCATGTACACCGCCGAGATCGAGGAGACGCCCGCGGCGGAGACTCCGGTGCTGCCGGCGTGCCAGCCGCTGCTGTCGGCCCACACCTGCTGGACCTGGCCGTCCTTGACGATCATGGCCTGGGGGAAGGCGCCGCCGGTGTGGACTCCGGCGACCATGTCGGCCCTGATGCCGTCCATCGAGCCGGCGTGCCAGCCGGAGGCGTCGGCCCGCACCGAGTGGAGGACTCCGCCCTTCAGGACGATCAGCTCGGGGAACTTGCCCCCGCGGTTGAGCGCGGTGACCTGTTCGGCGGTGATGCCGTCCATGCTGCCGATCCGCCAGGCCGTGCCCTCGGCCCAGACCAAGTGCAGGACGCCGTTCTTGACGACCACGGCCTGCGGGTGCGAACCGCCCATGTTCACGGCCGAGATGGCGGTCACGCCCGCGGCGGGGATGCCCGTGTTGCCGTAGTGCCAGCCGCTGCTGTTGCCCCACACCTGCTGGATCCAGCCGTCCTTGACGACCATCGCCTGCGGGAAGGCCTCGCCCATGTCGACCGCGGCCACCAGGTCGGCCTTGATGTTGTCCATCGACCCGGCGTGCCAGCCGGACGAGTCGCCCCAGACCGAGTGCATCGTGCCGCCTGCCGTCACGCCCCCGCAATTGCGGCTGGTGTCCAGGTAGGAGTTGGCGCGGGCGTCGTCGGTGATGTCGGACGGGGCGCCGTTGAAGTACGACTGGACCACGGCGCCGTCGCGGCGCTGTGCGTAGTGCAGGTGCGGCCCGCTGCTGTCGCCGGTGGAGCCGACGTTGCCGATGCGCTGGCCCTGCTCGACGCGCTGGCCGGAGGTGACCGGGGCCGGGCGGATCAGGTGCAGGTACTCGGTCTTCCAGCCGTTGCCGTGGTCGATGACCACCATGTTGCCGCCGCCGTTGTCCCAGCCGGCGTAGCTGACCGTGCCGCCGTACGAGGCGACGACCGGCCGGTCGTTGGAGTTCCAGTCCGGGCGGGTCAGGTCGATGTCGTAGTCGTCGTGGCCCGCGTACGTCGCCAGGCGCCACTGCTCGCCGCAGGGGAACGGCAGCTGGAAGAGCGGGCGCGGCCCGGCGGCCTGCGCGGGGGCGGCGATGGCGAGGGCTCCGGCGAGGGACACGAGGGCGGTGGCGGTGGCGAGCAGTCGCTTCAACGGGGTCTCCGCAGGTGTGTGGGGTGGGTGGCGGCGGTACTGGTGTGAGTACCGTGGCGGTTGTGCGTACGGGGGTGACGCTAGGAAGACCGCACATCGCGGGCTTATCGCAGCGCTATTGCGCATGGGTTGCAGGTATCGGGGGCGGGGCTGGGGGGTCGGGATGGCGGAGACGGGAACGGGACGGGGAACGGGACGGGGAACGGGAACGGACGCCGAGTTCCCGTCCGGGTTCCCGTTCGAGGTGGGGCTGCCGCGGTACGGGCGGCGGCCGGGGGTGCGGCTGCTGCCGCCGCATCCGCGGCGGACGCGGTGGCGGGCGCTGCGGGACTTCTTCCTCGTACGGTTCCTCGCTGAGCTGCCCGATGACGCGCCCGGGGCGCTGGCCGCCCTGTTCGATCCGGTGGCGAAGGCCTGGCGCCTCGCCGTGCGGGTCTGGGCCGGGCCCGCGACGCGGGGAGGCTGGGACGGGGACGCGGGGCGGCTCGTCCTCGCGGTGCACACGGCGTACTGGGTGCGGGACGCCCGGCGGACGGAGGAGGCCGACTGCCTGCTCTTCGTGGCGGACGGCCGGATCGGCGTACGGGCGGCATGGCCGGACCCGGCGGACACGGCCGTGTGCGCGCACGCGGGCGTACGGCGGACCCCGTGGCCCCGGCGGACACGGCGGCGTGTGGACATCGCGTGCGCGGACGGGTCCTGGCTGACCGTACGCGCCTCGGGTGCCGCCTCCGCGGACCGGCTCCGCGCAATGTTGGCGCGGTAAGCGGCGGGCGGGGGCAGCGGGTGCTGAAGGCTAGCCCAGGGCCGTGGCGGTGGCCCGGGCGAAGGCCTCCGGGTTGTCCAGCATGACGTTGTGGCCGCAGGCGGGGATGCCGACCACCGTGACGCCTGCGGCGGTGAGTTCGGGGGTGCCGGGGACGGGGCCGTCGGTCTGGGGGTGGAGGAAGGTGCGCGGGACGTCCAGGTCCAGGAGCAGGGCGCGCATCGTGGGCACGGTGGCCCGGACGAGGTGGACGGCGCTGCGGTGGAGGGCCTCGCGGCCGGCGAGCCGCATCGTGGACCACCAGTGCGGGCCCGCGAGTTCGCGGATCTCCTCCCAGCCGCCCGCGAGGAACTCCTCCTCCGGGATGGCGGCGATCCCGCTGCTGCCTGCGGCCCCGCGGACGGGCGTGAGGGGGTCGAGGATCGCGTCGACGAGCACCAGGCGGGAGACGAGCGCGGGGTGCCGGGCGGCCAGGACGACGGCGACCGAGCCGCCCATGCTGTGGCCGACCAGTTCGCAGCCCTCGACGCCGGCCTCGGCCGGCGCGGCGGCGAGTGCGTCCGCGTGCGCCTCCAGCGTGTACGGGAAGTCCGCGGGCCGGTCGCTGAGGCCGTGGCCGAGCAGGTCGACGAGCAGCGAACGGCGGCCTGCGAGCAGCGGGTGCACCGCGACCCGGGCGAAGTAGGCGGGCGAGGTGGCGCCCAGGCCGTGCACGTACACGCGGGCGGGCTCCTCCCCCGGCAGCTCGACCCAGCGCATCTGATCGCCCCGAGTCGTTACGGCAGCGGCGTACACGGCTCTCCCCCACACTCCGGCGCGCGACTCCGGGCCTTGATACGCGCGCTCCCCCGACCACCGCTGCGGGCAGCGGGGTTGCTCCGGCCCACCAGCCGGCGGCCACCGGCAAGACGGCCACCTTAGCGGCGGACGGGAACGGCGCCCGCGCCGGCTGCCGCTTCGGCTTCGAGTCGGGGGCAGCCCTTCCCCGCTCGCCGGGTGCTGTCGGAAACGGCCAAGTTGGCCGTGGGGAAGTGGTGGTGGGGATTCCGGATTGAGGGGGGTGGGGTGGGGCCGGTGGGGGTGGGGGTTGTGGGTGGGGTGGGGTGTGGGGTGGTTGCGGGGTGATCGCGGGGTGGTCATGGAACGGTCACAGTGCGGTCTTGCGGTCGTCAAACTCCGGGGCCGTCACGTGGCTTGAAAGCGGTGGATGGGGCGGTTCGGCGGGGGTGCCGTGGTTGATCACCGCATTTCCCGGCTCACATACTGCGCTCACCCCGGCCGACCGCAGCTCTGCGCCCCTGGCCGGAATGACACCCCACCCCACCCCATCCCAAGCTCCTGGGGGAGACTTGCGCGCACATGTGAAGACGGCAGGCGCCTTCACCGTCACGGTGGCCACTTCGGTGGCGCTCGTGGCAGGAATGACCGGGCCGGCCACGGCGATCGGCTCGTACACGGCGGCGACGGCGGGGCCGCTCTCGGCCTCCGGCTCAGGCTCGGGTACCGCCCGGATCGGCGGCAACCAGCGGATCCAGCTCCTCACCGGCGACCGCGTCGTCGTGGGCCCCGGCGGCCGGGTGGTGGGCTTCGAGGCCGCCGCGGGCCGCGAGCGGATACCCGTACGGATCCAGCGCACCGGGGACCGCACCCTGGTGGTGCCCGCCGACGCGGAGCGCCTGATCGCCGCGGGCACGCTCGACGAGCGGCTCTTCGACATCGGCGTGCTGACCGACCCCGCGCTGCGCAGGAGCCACCGCGACGGGCTCAAGCTCATCGTGCAGTACGCGGACGCGGGCAGGGCGAAGGACAAGGCCAGGGCCGGGATGCGGGCGGGGGGCGGTGCGCAGGTGCTGCGTACGCTCCCGGCGCTCGGCGCGGACTCCGTGCAGGCCCCGCCGGACTCCGCGGCCGCCGTGTGGGAGGCGCTGACCGACCGCGGCCGGGGCGGGATGCGCGCCGCCGCGGCGGGTGTCTCCCGGGTGTGGCTGGACGGGGTCCGCAAGGCGAGCCTGGACCGCAGCACGCGGCAGATCGGCGCGGACCGGGCCTGGCAGGCCGGGTACGACGGCAAGGGCGTGCGGATCGCCGTCCTGGACACCGGTGTGGACAGCACGCACGAGGATCTGCGGACCCAGGTCAAGGGCGAGAAGAACTTCTCCGACTCCCCGGACGCCAAGGACCGGGTCGGGCACGGTACGCACGTGGCCTCGATCGCCGCCGGCACCGGCGCCCGCTCGGGCGGGAAGTACAAGGGCGTGGCCCCGGGTGCCGAGCTGATCAGCGGCAAGGTGCTGGGCGACCACGGCTTCGGGGACGACTCCGCGATCGTGGCGGGCATGGAGTGGGCGGTCGCCGAGGGCGCGGACGTGGTGAACCTGAGCCTCGGCAGCCCGGACTCCCCCGGCGTGGACCCGCTGGAGGCCACGGTGAACAGGCTGACCGCCGAGAAGGGGGTGCTGTTCGCCATCGCCTCGGGCAACGAGGGCGAGACCGGCCCGTCCTCGGTGGGCTCCCCGGGCAGTGCGGACGCCGCGCTGACCGTCGGCGCCGTGGACAAGGACGACAAGCTGGCGCCGTTCTCCAGCACCGGCCCGCGCGTCGGCGACGGCGCCGTGAAGCCGGACGTGACGGCCCCGGGCGTGGCCATCGCCGCGGCTGCGGCGGCCGGCAGCGCCATCGACGTCCGCCCCGGTACGCCGCACCCGGCCCCCGGCTACCTCGCGATCGACGGCACGTCGATGGCGACCCCGCACGTGGCGGGCGCCGCAGCGCTGCTCAAGCAGCGCTACCCGGCGTGGAAGGCCGCCGAGCTCAAGGGCGTGCTGGCCGGCTCCACCAAGGGCGGCGCGTACACGGCCTTCCAGCAGGGTTCGGGCCGCATCCAGGTGGACCGGGCACTGGACCAGACCGTGATCGCCGAGCCGGTCTCGCTGGCCTTCGGCACCGCGAGCTGGCCGCACGCCGACGACAAGCCGCGGACGAAGAAGCTCGCCTACCGCAACCTGGGTGCGAAGGACGTCACCCTCGCGCTGTCGGTGGCCACCCTGGACCCCTCGGGCAAGCCCGCCCCGGCCGGCTTCTTCACCCTGGGCGCGAGCACGCTGACCGTGCCCGCCGGGGGCCGCGCGGAGGTGGCGCTGACCGCCGACACGCGGATCGGCACCGCCGACGGCGCGTACTCCGGGTACGTCACCGCCACCGCGGGCGGGCAGTCCGTCCGTACGGCGGCCACGGCGGTCCGGGAGGCGGAGTCGTACGACATCACGCTGCGGACCCTCGGCCGCGACGGCGCCGACGCCGCGAGCTACACCAACACCCTGATCGGCGTCGCGGGCCTCGGCGCGGGCTTCCAGGCCCGGATCGACAGCAAGCCCGGCGCGCAGAAGATCCGCGTGCCCAAGGGCTCGTACATGCTCAACACCTCGGTGTACCAGGACCCCTCGGACCTGGCGAAGGGCGCCGACTGGATCGCGCAGCCGAAGCTGGAGGTGAACCGCGCCACGAAGATCACCGTGGACGCGCGGGCCGCGAAACCGGTGGACCTGACCGTTCCGGGCCTCAGCAAGGCGGACTGGGCGGGTACGTACTACGAGCGCGCGACGGACATCGGCCGGGTCGGCAACGGCTGGGTGCTGCGCGGGTTCGAGGGCTTCCGCACGGCGCACGCCGGTCCGGCGGTCACCGACGGCTCGCTGCTGCAGACCTGGGACGCGCACTTCCTCAAGGGCGCGAAGGCCCAGTACGCCGTGGCCTTCGGCGGGAAGCAGCAGAAGGTCGCGACCGGCTTCACCAAGCACGTGAAGGCTTCCGAACTGGCGGTCGTGAAGGTGGCCGTGGGTGCCTCCGCCCCCGGCAAGGCCGCCCTGACCGCGCCGTTCCCGCAGCTGCCCGGGGCGCCGGAGGGCAACGGCTTCTCTTCGCGCCAGCCCGCTCCGGGCACGCGCACGCTGTACGTGTCCACGGCAGACGCGGTCAAGTGGGTGACCCGCTCGGAGCAGTACGGTGCGCCCGACGAGCACGGCTTCCCGACCTTCGACAGCAACCAGGAGACGGTCGCCCCGAAGCGCTACGAGGCCGGCCGGACGTACCGGGAGACCTTCAACACCGGTGTCTTCGGGCCGATGCTGAACAAGAAGCTGGGCGTCTTCCGCACCGCGCCCGACCCGGACACGGGCGAGCAGCACCTCGTCGGGGCGGTGCCGCTGTTCACGGACGGCGCGGGCCACGCGGGCTCCTCGGCGTACACCGCGGCCCGTACGACGCTCTACCGCAACGGGGTCGAGGTCGCCCGCAACAGTGACCCGCTGAGCGGCTTCGAGCCCTTCGCGGTCGGCGCGGACGACGCCGAGTACCGGCTGACCGCCTCGGTGAAGCGCCCGGCGAAGAACGCCCGGGTCTCGACGCGCATCGACGTGGCCTTCGCCTTCCGCTCGAAGCAGGTCGCGGCCACCACCGCCCTGCCGGTGTCCACGGTCCGCTTCGCGGCCCCCGTCGACCTCGCCTCGCGCGCCCCGGCCGGCCAGGAGGTCCGGATCCCGGTGACGGTGCAGGGCTCCGCCGCGGGGAGGAACCTCAAGGCGCTCGCGGTGGCCGTCAGCTACGACGGCGGCCGCACCTGGCAGCGCGTCGCGGTCGAGAACGGCGCGGTCACGGTGAAGAACCCCGCGAAGGACAAGGGCATCTCCTTCCGCGCTCACGTCACGGACAAGCAGGGCAACAAGTCCGCGGTGACGATCCAGAACGCCTACCTGGGCAAGTAGGCAGCAGAGCAAACGGGCTGACAGCCCGTCACTTCGGGGAGGTCCCGGCCGCGCACTCGGCCGGGGCCTCCCCTCTGCCGTTGCCGGGGCTGTCGGCCCCGCGGTCCGCCGGGTCCGGCAGCGGGCTGCGCAGGGCGCTGCGCCCGCGGTCCCACGCGCCGCGGATGTGGTCCGCGAGGCGGTCCTCCAGGAACAGGGTGGCGGCGCAGCCGAAGGCGACGTCGGCTTCGAGTGCGGGCTCATCGGCGAGGAGGCCCCCGACGACCTCGTGCCGTACGACCTGCTCGTGCACGGCGTCGGCGGTCACGTGCTCGGCGTAGAACTCCTCGGCGGCGGGGCCCGCGGAGCAGCGGCGCATGGCCGCGGCCATCCGGCGGGAGCCGGGCGGGGAGGTGACCTCCACACAGGCGAAGTGCCCGACGAGGGCTCCGCGCAGGGCGCGGTGCAGGCCGAGGAGGGACATCAGGTTGACGGTGGCGAGGAGGGCGGCCGGGGCCCGGTCGAGGTAGCGGCCGTACACGGGGTCGAGGCCGAGGTCGGCCATGAGGGCGGCGAAGAGGCGGGCGTGGATCCGTTCGGGCCGGGCGGCGCCGAACTCGTCGTACTCGATGGCGGCCATGGCGGCCTTGGCGCGGCCGGTGAGCCGGGGGATCACCCAGACGTGGGGGTCGGCCTCCTTGAGGTGGTAGAGCGAGCGCAGGGCGGCGTACTCGCGCAGCTGCCACAGCTCGCCCCCGGTCGCCAGGCGGTGGCTGAGGCTGCCGGAGTGGTCGAGCGGTTCGACCAGCAGCGGGGCGAGGGCGACCTCGGCGGTGCGGGGGGCATCGGCCAGGTCGGTGCGCAGGGCGCCGAGGAAGCGGTCTTCGAGCGCCCGGCGCAGGTGCAGGAGGGCGGGATCCCATTCGCGGTCGTCGTCCACGCCTTCGAAACCGCGGTAGTGGAGCTCGTAGAGGAGGTAGAGGGCGAGTTGGACGTCCTCTCCGTACGGGTCGGCGGCGCGGACGGCGTCCTGTACGTCCGCGGGGCCCGCCGAGTCCCCTGCGTCTCCTGCGTCCGTTCCGGCCCCGGTCCCGGACCCGGTGAGGCGGGGCGGGCCGCCGGAGCGCAGGGCGCGGACCACGGCCGCGGAGAGGTGGCCGCGGCCGTCGGCCGGCAGGCGGGGTCCGGGGGCGGCGGGGGTGGCGGTCGGCTCGGGGGCGGTGGTCTCCGCGGATGCGGCGGCGGGCATGGGGGGCTCCTGTTCTCTGGTCCGTCGGCGCTTGGGGCCGGGCTCAGGCGCGGCGGCGGTGGCTGGTGTCGCACCAGGGGTACGTGCGGCTGCGGCGGCAGGTGCAGACGGCGACGGCGAAGCGGTCGGAGCGGGCGACCGTGAGGTCGTCGAGGACGATCTCCACGGGGCCCTCGACCACCACCGGGCCGCCGGGCTCCACGCTGACGCGGCGGGCGGCGGCAGGCGCGGGGCCGGACCCCGCGCCCGAATCCGTCCCCGGGTCCGCAGCCGTCCCCGGGTCCGCACCCCCGTCCGTACCCGCGGGGCGGTCAGCGGGCGCGGGCACGGATGATCACCAGTTCCTCCCGGTCCTCGTCCGCGGCGGCCAGGCCGCGGGCCTCCAGCCAGGCCCGGCGGGAGCGCAGCACCGGGCCCCAGGGGACCAGGCAGCGCGAGCGCACCCCGGCCTCGAAACCCGCCCCGCGCAGCCGGTCCACGGTCTCGTGCGCGCTGCACATCCCGGAGTGCACCATCAGCAGTACGCCGCCGGGGCGCAGCAGCGCCGGGGCCGCCGCGCAGATCCGGTCCACGAGGACGCGCCCGTCGCGGCCCGCGTCCCAGGCCCGGCGGCGCCCGTGGCGCGGCAGTGCGCGCCCGGGGGCGGGGACGTAGGGCGGGTTGGCGAGGACCAGGTCGTAGCGGCGGCCGCGGGTGCGCTCCGCGAAGTCCCCGTGCAGGGCGCGCAGGGGCAGTCCCCGGCGCAGGGCGTTGAGGCGGGCGGTCAGGACGGCCGCCCAGGAGACGTCCACGGCGGTGACGCGGGCGCCGCGGTCCGCCGCGAGGAGGGCGAGGGCGCCCGTGCCGGTGCCGATGTCGAGCACGTCCGTGTCCGGGCCGACGTCCTCCTCGTGCAGGGCCCGGCCGAGGAGGCCGGTGTCCCCCTGCGGCCGGTAGACGCCCGGCAGGGCGATGAGTCCCGCGGGCAGCACGCCCGCGGTGAGGGCGGTTGTGGACACCTGGCACCTCCGTGGTCCTGGGCAGCGGGTCGCCGGGACCGGACCGGTGGGGCGGCGGTGCGCGCCCGGCCCGTCCGGGTCCCGGTTCTCTCGCCTGCCCCGTACCGGCCGCCTCATCCGTACCGGTGGCGGATCTTCGGAGCATCCGACGGGCCACGGGCCGGGGCGGCGGTACGGCCCGGGGGGTCCGGGGGGTCCGGGAGGCGGTCCGGCCCCCGGGGCGGCAGGGCCCGTCAGGCGTTCGCGATGACCAGGAGGGTGCGGGCGGGGTGCGGGCCCGCGAGGCGGCAGCGGTGCGGCACCTCGCCGCGGTGGTGGGCGCTCTGGCCGGCGCGCAGGGTGAGCGGCTCCTCGCCCTCGATCTCCAGGACGATTTCCCCCTCCAGGACGTACAGGAGGTCCTCGCCGGGGTGCTCGAACCAGCCGCGCTCTCCCTGGCCGGGGGCGAAGTGGTGCTCGTACGCCTCCATCCGGGAGCTGCGGCCGCCGGGGATGAGGACCCGGGCGATCTGCCCCGCCGCCTCTTCCACGCGGATGACCTGCGGGTCCTCCTCGTGGCTGACCGCGCCGGGCCGGGCGGGCGGGCGCAGGAAGGTGCCCGGGGAGACGTCCAGGGCCTCGGCGATCCGGTAGATGGAGCTGAGGCTGGGGGTGGCGAGGCCGCGTTCGAGCTGGCTGAGGAAGGGCTGGGAGAGGCCCGAGCGGGTGGCGAGGACGGCCATGGAGACCCCGCTCCGTTTGCGGCAGCTCCGGATCACCCGTCCGACCTCGATCGCCTCGGGCGTGGGTTCGGGTCGAGACACGCAGGTGAACGTACCCCATGGCGGCAGGGGGGCCGGAGGCGCCCGACAGGTTTCGCACGCCCGCAACACTCCCTTCATAAGCGTGGTCAATTATTGACCCCACTTATGAACCTCCGGACCGATGAACCGCCGGACAACCGAGGAGCACGCCAGGTCATGCACGCCGCCGTCCCCACCGCCTCACCACCACCCCGGCCCGCCGGCCGGGCCCTCGGCCGCTCCGGGCCGGCGCTCGCCGCCGCCTGCGCCGTGCTCGCGCTGTGGTACCTGGCCGCCCGGTCCGGGGTGGTGGCGCCGGGGCTGCTGCCCACCCCCGGCGAGACCGCCGCGGCCCTCGCGGACGGTGTGCGCAGCGGGGTGCTGGCCGCCGATCTCGCGGCCAGCCTGGCCCGCGCCGGACAGGGCTTCGCCCTCGGCGCCCTGGCGGGCGGCGTGCTCGGATTCGCCACCGGCTACCTGCCCGCGCTGTCGGCCGCCGTCACCCCGCTGGTGTCCTTCCTGCGCCCGATCCCCGCCATCGCCCTGGTCCCCCTGGCCACCGCCTGGTTCGGCATCGGCGAGACGGCCAAACGCCTGCTGATCGCGTACGCCGTCCTGCTCGCGGTCTGGCTGTACGTCCACGACGGGGTGTCCCGGGTCCCGGTGTCGCACCTGCGGGCCGCCCGCTCCCTCGGGGCCCCGCTGCACCGCCGGTTCACGGAGGTGCTGCTGCCCGCCGCCGCGCCCGCCCTGCTCGCCGCCCTGCGGTACGGGGCCTCGGTGGCCCTGCTCGCGCTGGTCGCGGCGGAACTGGGCGGTGCGGACAGCGGGTTGGCGTACCGGCTCCAGGTGGACGGGCAGTTCCTGCGCGTGGACCGGATGTTCGCGGGCCTGCTGGTCCTCGGGCTGGTGGGGGTGGCCGTCGACCTCCTCCTCGCCGCGGCGGGACGCCGGATCGTGCACTGGAGCGCGTCGTGAGCCTGGACGTACGGCTGGAGGGGGTGTCCGTGCGGTACGGGGCCGCCGCGGTGCTGGAGCGCACCGAACTCGACCTGCCCGCCGGGTCGTTCACGGCCCTGCTCGGGCCCAGCGGCTGCGGCAAGTCCACGGTGCTGGGCCTGGTGGCGGGGTTCGTCCGGCCCACCGGGGGGCGGGTGACGGCCGGTTCGGCCCCGGTGCGCGGGCCCGGCCCCGAGCGCGGGGTGGTCTTCCAGCACTACGCGCTCTTCCCCTGGCGCACCGCCCGCGGGAACGTCGAGTTCGCCCTCAAGCGGCTCGGGCTGCCGCGCGCGGAGCGGCGCCGACGCGCCCTCGCCGCCCTGGCGGAGGTCGGGCTCGAGGAGGGCGCGGAGAAGTACCCGGCGCAGCTGTCGGGCGGGATGCAGCAGCGGGTCGCCCTGGCCCGCGCGCTGGCCGCCGAACCCGAAGTCCTGCTGATGGACGAGCCGTTCGGCGCGCTCGACGCACTGACCCGGGCCCGGATGCAGGAGCTGCTGCGCGAGCTGTGGCGGCGCCGCGGCACCACCGTCCTGTTCGTCACCCACGACATCGACGAGGCGCTGGCCCTGGCCGGGCGGGTCGTCGTCCTCGGCGGCAGCCCCGGACGGGTGCTGGCCGACCACGCCGTACCGGACGGGCCGCCCGACCCGGCGCTGCGGTCCCTGATCGCCGACCGGCTCGGCGCCTCCTGAACCCCCTTTTCAAAACCCGGTTTTGAACCCCCTTCCCCTCCGGTGCACCTGCTCCCCCGATCCCCCGAAGGAATCCCCATGCGCAGACCCCTGGCCGCGGCCGCCCTGCTCACCGCGGCGGCGCTGCTCGGCGCCCTCACCACCGCCTGCACCGGCTCCCCCGGCGCGGCCGCCCCCGCGGGCGGGGGCCGGCCCGCCGTGTCCCTGGCCGCCAGCGACCACCTCGGCGGGGCCGCCGTCTACGTGGCCCAGGAGCGCGGGCTGTGGGCGGGCCACGGAGTCGACGCCACCGTCACCACCCACGCCACCGGGCGGGACGCGCTGAACGCCGTGCTCGGCGGGCAGGCCCAGCTCGGGGTGGTCGGCGACCTGCCCGCCGTCACCGCCGCCCTCGGCGGCCGCGGTCTGCGGATCGTCGCCGACCTGTCGCGCTTCTCCGACACCCGGCTGCTCACCCGCACGGACCGCCGCATCACCGGCTTCGCGGCGCTGAAGGGCCGCAGGGTCGGGGTCCCGCAGGGCACGAACGTGGAGTACGCCCTGTCGCGGATGCTCGCCTCGGCCGGCCTGGAGCCCGCCGACGTCACCGTGGTGAACCTCGCCCCGAACCAGGTCACCGCGGCGCTGGCCCGCGGGGACGTGGACGCCGGGGTCACCTTCCCCAGCTTCTACGGCTCCGCCCGCACCGCCCTCGGCGCGCGCTACGCCGAACTCCCCTTCCCCGGCTACACCGCCCGGACCCTGCTGGTCGCCGGCCCGGGGGCCGCCGACGCGGCCGTGCGGGCCGTCCTGCGGGCGCTGACCGCGGCCCAGCGGGAGATCGCCGCCGACCCGGCCGGGGCCCGGAAGGCCGTACTCGCGCAGTCCAAGGGCGCCCTCGAAGCCGCGTACGTGGAGGCCTTCCAGCCCCGCTACGGCTACGGCGCGACCCTCTCCCCCGGGCTGCTGGCCCACCTGGAGCAGGAGGCCAGCTGGGTGAAGGCCGCCCAGGGCCTGCCGGGAGCAGCCGACCGGGCCGCGCTGCTGGAGCACCTGGACCCGGGTCCGCTGAAGGCCGTCGCCCCGGCCGCCGTCACCCTCCCCTGAGCGGTGGCGCCCCGATCCCCCTCACCCGACCACGCCCGAACAGGAGACACCCCATGAGCACCGTCGACCAGAACACCCTGCGCCGCCGCGGTACCGGCCTGATCGCCCACGACCCCGGCCGCAGCCACGGCGGCTACACCCTCTACACGCCCATCACCAGCGCCGGCGAGATCCACCTCGTCGATATCGCGGGGCGGCCCGTGCACACCTGGAACTCCCCGCACCCGCCCGGCCGCCAGGCCCAGCTGCTGCCCGGCGGCAACCTCTTCTACGCCGCGAAGGACACCTCGGGCCCGAGCCTCTTCCCGATCTGGGACGTCTACCACGGCGGCATCCTCCAGGAGCTGGCCCCCGACTCCACGGTGGTCCGCGAGGTGCGCCACCCCTTCCACCACCACGACGCCTCGGTCCTGCGCAACGGCAACCTCCTCGTCACGGTCGTCGAGCCGCTCGCCCCCGCCGACGCGGCCCGCATCCGCGGCGGAATCCCCGGCTCCGAGGCGCCGGGCGGGGTGGTCTACGGGGACGTGGTCCTCGAACTGACCTGGGAGGGCGAGGAGGTGTGGCGCTGGGCCGCGATCGAGCACCTCGACCCCGAGGACTACCCGCTCGACCCGCACTTCGCCCGCGAGCACTGGCCGATGGCCAACACCGTGAACGAGACGGCCGACGGCTCGGTGGTCGTGGGCTTCCGCAGCGCGTCCTCGGTGGTGGCCGTGGACCGCGCGGACGGCTCCGTGCGGTGGCGGATCGGCCCGGACGTCCTGGCCCAGCAGCACCACCCGCACGAGCTGCCGGGCGGGACGCTGCTGGTCTTCGACAACGGCACCTACCGCGATACGACCTCGGTCCCGTACTCGCGGGTGCTGGAGCTGGACCCGCGCACGGGCGAGGAGGTCTGGTCGTACCAGGACAACCCGCCGCAGAACTTCTACAGCCCGTACATGTCCAGCGCGCAGCGGCTGCCGAACGGCAACACCTTCATCGCGGAGGGCTCCTTCGGGCGGCTCTTCGAGGTGACCCCCGGCGGGGAGGTGGTGTGGGAGTTCGTGGTGCCGCAGTTCCGGTCCTTCGGCGAGGGCGTGGGCCTGGAGTCCTCCGCGGGCGCCCAGAACTCCGTGTTCCGCGCCTACCGGTACGGGGCCCAGGAGGTGCCCTGGCTCTGAGGGGCGTACGGGTGCCGGGTGCCGACTCCCGGCACCCGGCACCCGAATCCCGGCTCAGGGCGCGAGGCGGTACGCGTGCGTGATGGTGCTGCGGTGGGTGTTGCCCGAGGTGTCCTTGACGTCCACGCGGTAGCTCGCGGACTTCGCGGCGGCGGGGTGCGCGACGGTCACCGAGCGGGCGCCCCGCGTACCGGTGGAGACCGTGAGGGCCCTCCAGGTGGCTCCCCCGTCGAAGGAGACGGAGACCGCGAGGGCGGCGAGGCGCCCGGCGCCGGCGGCGTGCCCGGCCACGTGGAGCGGCACCTTCAGGGTGCCGCCCGCGGGGGCCGTGCCGTTCAGGCGCAGCGCCGGGTTGAGCCGTACGGTCGACAGCGGGAGCTTCACGGCGGCGCCGCCGGAGGGGCGGGCCGAGGTGAAGGTCCACACGGCCGACACCTTCGTGCTCGTGGTCGAGACGGCGAGCGGCCGGGTGGCCTGCGTGGTGAGGCGGTACGCGGCCGCACCCGCCGGGAGTTCGGCGGTGAGCGAGCCCGGCGAGGAGCTCGTGGCGACGACCCGGCCGCCGGACTCCAGGCGGGTGAAGCCGTCGCCGAAGGACCCGCCCTCGTGTCCGGCGCCGTCGACGAACATCATGATGTTGGCGTCGAGCACGTCGCCGTCGCGCCGGACGCCCTGCTCGGTCCCGGCGCCCAGGTCCGGACCGGCCACGCCGGTGTTGAAGTTCAGCGCGTACCGCTTGCCCGGGGTGTAGGCCGCGGGCCGCGCGGTGTAGCCCAGGACCTCGTCGCCGCGGGCGTCGAACTGCGCCGCCGACCACTCCCAGCGCAGGTCGGCGGTATTGACGTACTGCGTGGCGGACAGCGGGAGGGCGGCCCGGAGCTGCGGGTGCGGTCCGGCGCTGAAGCCGGCCGCGGTGTACGGCTGGGCCTGCACCATGCCCTTGGCGCTGACGGAGGCGCCGACGGCGAGCCGGACCTCGGCGGTCTCGGCGCGGGTGACCGTGCGGGTCAGCCCCGTGAACCAGTTGCCCTTGCGGTGGAAGGCGAGGCGGTAGTCGGTGTTCCGTCCGGCGGCCCCGGGGACCTTCCAGACCCCGTGGAACAGAGCCTGCACCCCGGCGGAGTCGGGGCCGAGACCGGCGGTGCTGAAGCGGGTCCCGGCGCCGACGACCCAGGCGTTGCCGGTGAACACGGCCGGGACCTCGTAGCCCGCGGTGGTGGAGACCGGCTTCGCCGCCGGGTCGGGGGGCGTGACGGCGAAGGGCCTGGCCCTGCGGGCGTCGAGCGCGACGGTGGTCTTCCCGGCCACCTTCAGGAGCGGCTGGACGAACGCGGCGGTGCGGTTGCCGCTGCCCGGGCTGTGCACCAGGCCCTCCACCAGGTACTCGCCCTTGGGCAGCCGCTGGACGACCGTGCCGTTCGCGCGCTGCGGCAGGTCGGTCCGCTTGATGCCGTACGGGGTGCGGTTCATGAGCGAGGTCGTGTAGGCGGCGGTGGCGGCTCCGGTCTCGTCCGTGTGCCGGAACGTGACGTCGTACGACTCGGTCTCGCGGAGCGCCACGAGGGGCGTGCGCACCGACTGGCCGCCGCCCGCGGCGGTGACCGCGCCGCCGACCGTGCCGTCCGCCATGGCCCTGCGGGTGTCGAGGGTGGCGGTGGTCCCCGCCGTACCGCCCGCGGGGACGGTCAGCTGCGCACGGCCGAGCTTCAGGGTGCCGGCGGGCACCGCGCGGCCCGCCGCGTCCACGGCGGCGGCGGTCAGCTTCAGCGTGACCGCGCGGGTACCGAGGTTGCGGTAGACGAGGTTCCGGACCACCGGCCTGTCGTCGGCGTGCGGCCACAGCTGCGTACCGAAGTCCAGCGCGCCGGGCTCGGAGACCACGGAGGCCGTACGGGCCCGTACGAGGTCCACGCGGCCCGCGCCCTGCTGGTGCGGGACCAGCCCCGCCCGCGCCTTGGCGGAGCCCGTGAGCAGGGCCTTGACCCGGGCCCCGCTCCAGGTCGGGTGCTGCTGGAGGACGAGGGCGGCGGCGCCCGCGACGTGCGGGGCGGCCATCGACGTCCCCGACATGGGGACGTACCCGCCGGGCCCGGGGGGCGGGACGGTCTGGGTGCTCGCGGCGGCGAGGATGTCGACGCCGGGGGCCGTGACGTCGGGCTTGGAGGCTCCGGCGGCGGTCGGACCGCGGCTGGAGAACTCCGCGAGCTTGTCGCCCTTGTCGACGGCGCCGACGGTCAGGGCCGCGGGCGCGCTGCCCGGGGAGGCGATGCTGCCGGGCGCGTCGCCGCTGTTGCCCGCGCTGACCACGAACAGGGCCTTGGCGGAGAGCCGGGCGACCGCGGCCTCCTTCGGGTCCACCTGGGGCTCGTCCCCGCCGCCCAGGCTCATGTTGACCACCTTCGCGCCCTGGTCGACGGCCCACTGCATCCCGGCGACGATGGATGAATCGTCCCCCCAGCCGTCGTCGCCGAGCACCTTCCCGTCGATGAGCCGCACGCCGGGCGCCGCGCCCTTGTTGCGCCCCGCGGACTGCGCGCCCGAACCGGCGACGGTGGAGGCCACGTGCGTGCCGTGCCCGTAGCGGTCCTTCGCGTCGGGCGCGCCGCTGAAGTTCCGCTCGGCGACCTCCAGGCCGCGGAGGTCGGGGTGGTTCTGGTCGATGCCGGTGTCCAGCACCGCGACCTTGACCCCCTTGCCGGTGTACCCGGCCCGCCACATGGCGGGGGCCCCGATCTGGGGCACGCTCTTCTCCAGCGCAGCGCGGACCCTGCCGTCCAGCCAGAGGTGCGCGACGGGCGCGGTACGGGCCGCCCCGCCGGTCAGGGGCGCCCCCGCGGGTCCGGCGACCGCCGACCACAGGGCCGCCGTCGCCCCCTTGCGCACCTCGAAGGCCTCGCCGTTGACGGCGGGCAGCGCACGCCGGTCGCCCGCCACGGCGTCGAGCGCGCCCCGGAAGGCGGCGGAACCGCGCGCGGCGCCGTCGTCGCCGCGGTAGCCCACGATCAGCGGCAGCGTGCTGCGGCGCGCATCGTCGTACCCGTCGGCGACCAGCCGCGTCACGTCGAACAGCCGCCGGTCCAGGACGCCTTCGCCGAGCGGGCGCTGCGCGTCCTGCGGGACGACGTACGTGTGCCCGGCCTCGCGCCGTACGGAGAAGAGGACCCCGTCCCGGCCGGCGGCGGGGTCGATGCGCAGGACACGGCCGTCCGCGCCGACGTGCACCCTGTCCCCGGTGACGAGCGTGACGGTCGCCCGTACCCCCGCCCCGCCCTTCCCCGCCCCCGGGACGCTCTGCCAGCCGAAGTTCAGGGCCCCGGCCGTCCTCCCGTCCCCGGCCGCCTGCTCCGGTCCGCCCGCCCGCTGCGGTCCGTCAACCTGCCCGGCCGCGGCGGGCCCCGCACCCGCGATCAGCGCCCCCGCGACCGCGGCGGCGAGCACCGCGCCCCCTGCCCTCGACCTGCGTCGTCGTCCCACCCTGGTCTCCCCCGTCCGTGTGGCTGGACGCGCAGCCGCCCACGGCCGCGCATGGTCGTGCATGTCGTACGTGCTCGTGCCGAATCCCGAATTCCGGATGCCGGAACATACGCCCCCTATCACGCACGCGCGGCCCGATCGGTTCTCGGCGGCGGACGGGAATCCGGCGCGGCGGGGTCTTGGCCTGAGGGGCGGGGCGGCCTACGCTCTGCCCCTGAAGGGATTATTCAACTAGTTGCATAAACGTATGCCGAAACAGCAGCCAGGAGGAGCCGTGAACCCGTTCCGCACCGCCGTCGAGAACCGGGACGCCGCCGCCATCGAGGAGCTCCTCGCCGACGGGGTCGTCTTCACCAGCCCGGTCGCCTTCAAGCCCTACGCCGGCAAGCCCGTCACGGCGGCGATCCTGCGCGCCGTGATGCGGGTCTTCGAGGACTTCCGGTACGTCCGCGAGATCGGCGAACCGGGCGCCCGCGACCACGCCCTCGTCTTCACCGCCACCGTGGACGGCAAGCAGATCCAGGGCTGCGACTTCCTGCACTTCGACGAGGACGGCAGGATCGACGAGTTCACCGTCATGGTCCGCCCGCTGTCCGCCGCCCAGGCCCTGGCCGCGGCGATGGGCGCCCAGTTCGAGCAGATCAGCCGCGAGGCGGCGGCCGGGGCCACGGCGGACTGACACCCCGGCGCGGACGGACCCGCGTCGGCGGGGGCCCGGGCCCCGGCCGACGGGATGTCGGACGCGGACGGCTGCGCGGCCGCCCCCTCGTACCCGGCTCCTTCGACCCGGCGGACCACGGCCTGGAGGTCGAGGACCCCTCCCCCGGCGCGGTAGCCGCACCTCCGGCCCCCGGGCGGCCCGAGGGGTAGGGCGGGGCCGGGAGGGTAGGGGACGGGTACGGGCGTCTCGGCCCCGGGAGCTGCCATGACCGGTTACCACCGCTACCACCTGGACCAGAGCGGCCACTCCCTCACCGTCGTGCACGATGCGCGCAGGCGGCGCGCCGAGGTGTGGGTGAACGGCAAGACGGTGGCCGCGACGGGTACGCACCCCGGTGCCGTCACGGTGCTGGAGGCCGTACTGCCCACCGATCCCGCCACCCCCTTCCTCGTCCGGCTCGGACCCGGCGCCCTGGACGGGGTACCGCTGTGCGTGCTGGAGACCGGGGGGCGGCGCTGTCTGATGCCGTCGGCGGCGGACGGGCGGGCGGACGGGCCGGGCGGGCCCGGGGGACGCCCGCCGCCGCCCAGGACGCCCGGCGAACTGCTCCTCCGGTGGCGGGACCGCTACCGCAGGCGGCACCGGGAGCGGCCGGAGCCGTGACGCGCAGGACGGCGCGGACCCGGCACCGTCTGCGCCGTGTCGGTCCGGCGGGACGCGGGGGGCGCGGGGAGGATGGCGGGGAGGCGTGCGGCCGCACGGGCCCGCGCCGGAGCAGCCGGGTACGGGTGTACGCGGTGGGACGGAGCAGCCGTGGCCGGGACCGATGCGGTGTTGGCGCGGCTGCTGGCGGACTCGCACCGGGCGTCCGCCGCCGATCTGCCCGCCCTGGTGGACGCCGCCGCGCGCGTCATGGGGTTCGGCGGGGCCGCCATCTACCTGGCCGACCTCCAGCAGGTGCGGCTGGTGGCCCTGGGGCGGCCGGCGGAGGCCGGGGACGTCCTCGAGATCGACTCCTCCCTGGGCGGCCTCGCGTACCGCTCCCAGCGGGTGCAGCACTCCCGCGACTCGGGCGCGCACTGGCTGCCGATGATCGACGGGATCGAGCGGGTCGGGGTGCTCAGGGCCACGGCGGGGGCCGCGGCGCAGGAACCCCCCGCCGGGACGGCCGCCGGAGAGACGGCCGCCGGCGGGGCCCCCGCCGGGCTGATCGCCGCCGGGGAGGCCCTGGCCGCGCTCGCCACCCTGCTGGTGGTCTCGAAGTCGCTGCACGACGACCTGCTGATCCGGCGCGAGCGCGCCCGCCCGATGACCGTGCAGGCCGAACTGCTCTGGGCGTTCCTGCCCCCGCGGACCATCGGGACCGCGGACGTCACCTCGTCCGCCGTGCTGGAGCCGGCGTACGACATCGGCGGCGACGCCTTCGACCACAACCTGACCGACGGCTCCCTCCACGTGACCCTGCTGGACGCCATGGGCCACGACCTGGCCTCCGGCGGGGCGAGCGCCGCCGGGCTCGCCGCCTGCCGCGCCACCCGGCGCTCCGGCGGGACCCTGACCGAGATCGCCACCGCCATCGAGGAGACCCTGGACCGCTGGATCCCGGGCCGCCTGATGACCGCCGTCCTCGCCCGGCTCGACACCGCGGACGGGCAGCTCTCCTGGATCAACTGCGGGCATCCCCCGCCGCTGCTGATCAGGGGCGGCCGCGTCCTCCACCAGCACCTCGAACGCACCCCGCAGCTGCCGCTCGGCCTCGGCTTCCACACCGGCACCCCGCCCGCGGTGCACCACGCCCGGCTGGAACCGGGCGACCGCGTGCTCCTGTACAGCGACGGGGTCACGGAGGCCCGCGCGCCCGACGGCGGACTGTTCGGCGAACGGCGCCTGGCCGACGCCGTCATCCGCTCGATGGCGGCCGGGGAGAGCGCCCCCGAGGCCCTGCGCCGGCTGGTCCAGGACGTGCTCGCGCACCAGAACCACCGGCTGAGCGACGACGCGACCATCCTGCTCACCGAATGGCACCCGTCGTAGGCACAGCGGGCGTACGGCTCAGGATCAGAGGTCCAGCAGGACGGCGTACGCCAGGAAGAACAGGGCGCAGGCCACGGCCACCAGGCAGATCACCGCCAGGGGTCCGGCGGCCCAGCCGCGGGTCGGGGGCCGGTACGGGCCGGTGCCGGGGCCGGTGCCGGACTCCCCCGGCGGGGTCTCCCCGGGCGGCACCCCGCCCCTGCCCGGCTCGGGTGCGGATGCGGACATGGCTCTGCCTCCTCGGACGCGCGCCCGGCTCCGGCACCCCTGCGGTGCCGCGGCCCCCGGGCGCCCGGGCGGCACCTACCCGCGGGCCGGCGGGCCACTCCCGTGCCCCGCCGGCCGCTGCGGGCGGCTTCCGGTCAGCGCCTGCCCAGGGCTCCGAGATCGTGTGCGTAGCGCCCGGCCGCGTCGGCGATGACGTCGATGTTGACGTCGAAGGAGCGCATGTCGATGTTGGTGAGGTCGTCGCCGGGCTTGTGGTGGTTGACGTCGTAGGCGGTGCCCGCCGAGCCGCCGAACTTCGCCGCCTGGGCCTCGGTCTTGATGCCGTCCGAGCCCGAGAAGATGCCGCCGGAGGGGATGCCGGCCGTGAGGAAGGGCCCGAAGTCCGTCAGGGCCGCGAAGTCGGTGCCCTCGTGCGGGACGCCCTTCGCGTCGAGGAAGTCGGTGATGCCCTTCTCGATCTGGGCGGATCCCTCCGGGCCGGGGCCCGCGCCGACGCGGTCGGAGTCGTCCCCGTCGTTGACGAAGAAGGCGCCGTTCGGCGAGGCGATCGTCTCGAAGTTCAGGTAGAGCCGCAGCTGCGCGCGCTGCTCCGGCGTCAGGGCGGCGAGGTACGCCTGCGAGCCCGCGACGCCGAACTCCTGCCCCGACCACCAGGCGAACCGCACCTTGTTGCCCACGCGGTCCTGGGACTTGGCGAGCTTCAGCGCGACCTGGAGGAGCCCGGCCGAGCCGGAGCCGTTGCCGTTGATGCCGGGGGTGTCGTGCTGCGAGTCGAGGTAGGCGCCCAGCAGGACGGTGTCGGCCGCGTCCCCGCCGCGGGTCTCCGCGACCAGGTTGAAGCTGCGGCGGTTCTCGCGCAGTTCGTGGATGTCGAGGGTGACCGTCACCGGCCCGGCGGCGGCCTCCGCCGTCAGGGCCGCGCCGTCCTCCTGGCTGATCCCGCCGGTGGGGATGCGGGCGAGGGAGGAGTCCCCGATGGTCCCGTTGATCTTGCCGGAGGTGTTGTTGTAGACGATCGCGCCGAGCGCGCCCGCCGCGTGCGCGTTGCCCTGTTTGACGGCGAAGGCGCAGCCGCCGCGCTTGACCAGGGCGATCCTGCCGGTGAACGCGCCCGGTGCGAAGTCGCCCGGCTCGCACCCGTGGGTGTTGTCGGCGTCGACGGGGACCACGGCCAGCTCCCCGGTGACCCCGCCCTCGGGGCTGCGGGCCGTGAACGCCATCAGCTGGACGGCGACCTCGCGCGGGGTGGGCGAGTCGACGGTGAGGGACTCGGCGAGGTCCTCGGTGTAGACGAACCCGAACTCCTGGCGGGAGAGCCGGTAGCCGGCGTTGCGCAGCGCCGCCTCCACGTACGCGGCCGAGGCCTCGTGGCCCTTCGAGCTCGCGACCCGGTCGCCGCCGTTGTAGTCCGCGGCCGACTGCAGGGCCCGCAGGTGCCGGAGGGCGTCCTTGGCCGTGGACTCCCGGACGAGTTGTGCCGCCAGGGCCGCGCCCCGCGCGGCGGCGGCCCGGCCGGGGTCTTCGGCGCCCGCGCTGGCGGGCCCGGCGAGGAGCAGCGGGGAGACGAGTGCGGCGGCGGCCAGGGTGGCGGTCGCCGCGGCGGTACGACGTGCGGACATGGCTGGGTGCCCTCTCACGGCAGGTCGAACGGACCGGTCGGCAGGGCCGTGGTCGGCGGTCGACGATCGGGAAGAACGTGCGTGGCGGGAGGAGATCGAGGCACGCTAGCGCTGCGGCGGGCCCCTGCCAAGGAGAAGATCCGAGCCGGGCCGGGCGCCCCGATTATTGGCCGAGATGCGGCGGGCACACGGCTGAGGACGGCTGCCGGTTCACAACTCACCTATTTTTATTGGAAGTTGGCTGGTTCGCGCCCCTGACACTCTCTCGGCTGATCCCGTATCCATTGACGTGAGCGCCGGTGAGCCCCACCGCGTGCCGACAGGACAGTGCGCCCGAGGGCGCCGGTAGCGCGGGGGTGGCAGACCAGTGCTGGCCAGAACCGAAAGATCCTCGGCAGACCCCGTCCCCGGTGCTCCGGCGGACCCCGACTTACCCGGCTGTCCCGGGCCCGCCCCCGACCCTGGCGGCGGGGGCGGGCCGGCCGACGGTCCGGCGTACCGGATCCTGGGACCCCTGGAGGTCCACCGGGACGGGGTGCTCTGCACGCCCAGCTCCCTGAAGCGGCGCGCCCTGCTCACGCTGCTGCTGCTGCACGCCAACCGCCGCTTCCCGATCTGCTCCCTGATCGGTGAGCTGTGGGACGACCGGCCGCCGCGCTCGGCGGTGGCGACGGTGCAGATGTACGTGTCCGGGCTGCGCCGCGTCCTCGCCCCCGAGCACAGCCGCGGGGGCGGCGACCCCCGCCGCCACCCCCTGCTGCTCACCTACGGCAACGGCTACCTGCTGCGCGTACAGCCGGGGGAGCTGGACCTCGACCGGTTCCGCACGCTGGCCGCGCGCGGCCGGGAACTACGGGCCTCGGGGCACTGCACCACCGCGGCAGAATCGTTTCACCGGGCCCTGTCCCTCTGGCGGGGCACCCCCTTCGGGGACCTCGGACCCGCCTGCCTCCCCGCGCACTACACCGTCCGTCTCGAAGAGGAGCGGCTCGCCCTCGTCCACGACCGGATCGGCGCCGACATCTGCAGCGGCCGGGCCCGCGAGGTGGTCGGCGAGCTGGAGGAGCTGTGCGCGCGCCACCCGCTGCGCGAGGACTTCCACGAGCAGCTGATGCTCGCCCTGGCCGCCGCGGGCCGCCGCGCCGAGGCCCTGCACGCCTATGCCCGGGCCCGCCGCACCGTGGTGGAGGACACCGGCATGGAACCGGGTCCGGGCCTGCGGGCGGCCCAGCAGGCCCTGCTGCGCGGGGACCGGCCCGACAACACCCGGCACGACGGCTGCCGCCCGGCGGGCGCACTCCGGCCGGCGGCGCTCAGCGGCTGAGGGGCACGAGGCAGCACCTCCGCGGGGCAACGGACGCCAGTACGCACAGACAGCGGTACGCCGGTACGCGTCCTCCGCGTACCGGCGTACCCGTATGCCCGTGGAGCCCGGCCCGGCCCGGCCCCGCTCAGCCCCCGAGGCTCCAGTCGAGCCGCCGCCGGAAGTACACGAGGGGGTCGTCCTCCGCCACCGCGCAGCCGACCACCTCGCCCACCACGATCACGTGGTCGCCGTGCGGGAGCACCGCCCCCGCCCGGCACTTCGCGTACACCGGGACGCCCGCCAGCCGCGGCACCGTACCGTCCCAGTCCCAGAGCACGTCGGCGAACTTGTCCCCGGAGCTGCCCGCGAAGGTCCTCGCCAGCGCCGCGTGGCTGCGCGCCAGCAGGTGGACGCCGAAGTACGCGTCCGGCCCCGCCGTGATCTCCCGGCAGGTCCGGGAGGTGCGCGCCAGCGCCACGAGCAGCGACGGCGGGTCCGCGCTGTACGAGCAGACGGAGGAGACGAGCAGCCCCGAGGGCCGGCCGTCGCCCCGCCGGGCGGAGACCACCGCCACCCCGGAGACCAGCCGCGACATCGCCTCGGTGAACGCGGCCGCCGGTACGGTCGCGCCGGTCCCGCGCTCCCGCTGCGCCTCACGCTGGCGTTCCTGCCCGCGCTCCTGCTGCTTCTCCTGCTGACGGAGGTCCATCCCGGCCCCTACGCGTGCGCGCGCTCGGCCGCGCGCAGGCAGGTCTCCCGGCGGCTGCGGGCCTCTTCGTCCTCGGTCACGGCGAGGACCGCGTCGAAGTCGGCCACCGCCCGGGCCGGGCTGCCCGCCGCCTCGTGGACCACGCCCCGGTTGAACCGGAACTCCGGACGGTCCTCCAGCCCCACCGCCCGGTTGAAATCGGCCAGTGCGGTGGCCAGGTCCCCTTCCAGATAGGCGAGTTCGCCCTTGATCGCCCAGGCCTCGGCCAGTTCCGGATCGAGGCGCAGGGCCGCGTCGAGGGAGCTGCGGGCCTCGGCCGTGCGGCCCTCCTCCCCCCAGAGCCGGCCCCGGAGGCAGAGCAGATGGGGGTGTTCGGCGTCGATCAGCAGCCCTGCCTCGACATCGGCGAGGGCCGCCTTGGCCTCGCCCTGGTCGGCCAGCAGGCCCGCGCGGGCGAGGAGGGCCTCCAGGTTGCCCGGCTCCAGTTCGAGGGCCCGGTCGAAGTCGGCCAGCGCGCCGTCGAGGTCGCCGAGTTCGCGCCGGGCCTCGCCGCGGTTGTAGTGCACCTCGGGGAAGGGCGCTTCCAGGGTGAGTGCCCGCTCGTAGTCGGCGATGGCCTCCTCGATGCGGCCGAGCCGGCGGAGCATGCTCCCGCGGTTGAAGTAGTGGTCGGCGAAGTCGTGGTCCAGGTCCATGATCGAGGCGTAGTCCTCGAGGGCGTCCTCGAGCCGGCCGCTCATGCCGTTGACCTGGGCGCGGTTGTAGCGCAGGCCGACGCGGTGCCAGGTCCGCTCGCCGATGCCGAGCTCGCGGTCGAGCCGCTCGATGCCCTCGTCCAGCAGCCTCAGGGCCTCGTCGGGGCGGCCCGCGCGGACCTCGACCAGGGCGAGGCCGTTGCGGTTGAACACGGAGAAGAAGGCGCGCTCCTTCGGGTCCGTCAGCAGGTCCGAGATCGCGATGGCCTGGTTGACGTACGCGCGGGCGCGGCGCTCGTCGCGCAGCTCCGGCGGGAAGTGGCGGGCGTACAGCATGCCCGTCTCGTAGGCGAGGCTCATGTGGTGCTTGGGCATGGTGGTCTGCGAGCGCGCCTCCTCCTGGACGACGGCGGACTCCTCCGGCCGTCCGGCAGCGGCCAGGCACACGCCCGTCTCGCGGGTGAAGGGCCACCACAGTTCGGGCCGGACGCCGGGGCCCGTGCGGTGGCGGCCCTCCTCGCCCATCTCGGCCGCCGCGTGGTAGAAGCCCAGGTACTTGCAGCGGAGCTGGGCCTGGCGCAGGGCGTCGAGTCCGGCGCCGTCGCCGTCGCTGCCGCGCAGCAGGTGGTACGGGAGGGTGCCCAGCCGGAGCGAGGGCTCCTCCTCGGCGCGGGCGGCGACCTCCTCGGCCCGGCGGTCGTGCAGGGCGGCGCGCTCGGGGCCGGTGAGGGCCTCGTACGCGGCGCGCAGCGCGGGCTCGTCGCTGATGCAGTCCCCGTCCACGTACCGGGCCGCGGCCTCGGCCAGGCCGCCGGCCCCGGCGCCGTCGGCAGCGGGCCCGTCGTACCCGGCGCCCGCGGGGGTCCCGGGGTGGTGGACGCGGGTGGTGCGCACGGCGAGCTCCGCGGGCAGGGACACGGAGACCATGCCCGGCTGGTCGGCGAGCTCCGGGGTGTCGGTGGCGACGACCAGGGTGAGGAGTTCGGCGGGGATCCGGCGCAGGGCGGCGGCGAGGAACTCGTGGTCGGTGACGTCCGCGTGCTGCACGTTCTCCACGACGAGGGTGCGCGGGCCGTCCGCGGCCCCGGGGAGGGCCGCGAGCAGGAAGTCCACGAGCCCGTGCGAGATGCGCAGCGAGTGCAGCCGGGCCGGGTAGCGGCTGGCCTCGCCCGGGGCGTTGGCGGCCTTCTCCAGGGCGCGCGCCCGCGGCGGTACGAGGTGCTCCAGTTCCGGGGTGCTCTCCTGGAGCTCGATGTAGTGGCGGGCGGCCAGTTCGGGCATCCGGCGCAGCGCCTCGGGGGCGACCTGCCGCAGCAGCGCACCCGCCGCGGAGTAGGGCCCGCGCAGCCGCCGGTGCGCGTCGACCACGGCCAGGGGTGCGGGCAGGCCGAGCCCGGCCCGCAGCCGGTCGCGTTCACGGCGCAGGGGGGCCGCGATCCAGTAGTGGCCGGTCATGAGCCTGCCTTTCGTGGGGACCGGCGGGGGCGTCCGCCGGCCTGTGACGTGGTGTGTTCCGCCCGGATGGGTGGCGGCTTCCGTCAGTCGATGACGTGGTGGGTGCGGGAGGTGCGGGCGCGCAGGCGTTCCCGGGCGGCGATCCAGATCGTCAGGGCGGTCTGCCAGAAGGCCATGATGAGGAAGGCCGAGGAGTCCAGCAGTTCGACCCAGCTGGAGTCCTCGCCGCCGAAGCGCCTGACGGCCCCGGAGACCATCTCCACGAAGACGGGGGCGAGGGCCAGCAGGAAGGTGCCGAGGCTGAAGGTGTAGCCGCCGACGATCAGCCAGGAGTACCAGCGGGCCGCCCGGCGGTCGACGGGGTGCCACAGGGATTCGTCCGCCAGTCCCTCGGTGCGCCCGCGCAGCCGCAGGTAGCGGTTGCGCAGCAGGCGTACCGACGTGGTGTGCAGGTCCACGCAGCCGAGCATGGTGGTGATCAGCACGTACACGTCGGTGCGCAGGTAGAGGAAGAACTGCCACGCCACCCGCAGCAGGGCGGCGAAGGCCACCGCGAGGAGGACGCGGCTGGCGGTGGTGTCGGCGCCGCCGGGGCCGCGGGCGGCGTCGGCGGCGGTGACGAGGAGGGAGACGAGGACGACGTCGGCGACCATCCCGGCGACGATCGGCAGGTAGCGCTTGCGGCGTTCCACGGCGACGAGCCCGTCCAGGGCCGTTTCGACCACGAGGAAGTAGAAGCGGTGCGACAGCCTGGTCTTGGAGCCGACGCCCAGGCGCCGGGCGGCCAGGGCGTGGAAGCACTCGTGGATGGCGATCAGGGGTACCGCGGCGACCAGCATGACCAGGTTGATGACGGCGTAGTACTCGCTGAACAGCATGTCGTGCGCGGTCGGTACGAGGTCCGGGGAGCGGATCGTGCGCCAGAGCGCCCAGGCGGTGATCAGCCCGTAGCAGATCCAGGCGGGCGGGGAGAACAGGGCGCGGCCGAGCCGCTGCCAGCGCAGCGGGCCCGTCTGCGCGGGCTCCTCGCCCTCCTCGCGGACGAAGCCGAGTTCGCGCAGCGCGCCGATGATGTCGTCCACGTCGACCTGTTCGCCGTACTCGGCGGCGTACCAGTCGGCGGCCTGGGACGGGGTGGCGCCGGCTTCGAGGCGGCGCACCAGGTGGGCGCCGTCGGGCGGGAAGATCCCGTAGGAGTCCGTGTCGGGCCGCCCGATGGTGACCTCGTCGCCGTCCTCCAGGTAGACCAGCGGGTGGAACGGCAGGGGCGCGTCTGCGTCGCTGCGGGTGCCGTGCTCCGGCATGGGGCCTCCCTCGGGCTTGCGGTCCGGACCCGGCTGCGGGCGGGCCCGCCGCCCGGGAGGCGCCGTCGTGCCGGCGGACGGCCCGAGTCGCCTCGGGCGGTCCGGGACACGACGGCGCCGGACCCCGGCTGATCAGGTGCCGGGGCTCAACTGATCCGAGATCAGCTGGGGTTGGTGTAGACGTCGCACGCCGAGGAGGTCAGGCGGACCGGACCGGCCTTGCGGACCTGGATCTTCTTCATGGGAATCTCCTTCACATCAGTGGGTGATGCGGACGTGTCCATCCTGGCGAGGGCCGCCATCGTTTCCCCAAATCTCCGCCAAACGCTGCACGGGCGGGCACGGAGCGGGGCGCACGGGCGTGGGCACCAGGGGCTCGGCAGGGGGAATTTGACTCCTCCCCTCCCTGAAGGGAGGGGATTCCTAGCTCACTTCGCCTGACCGTCAGCGACGGGCAGGTCTTACAAGATCAGCGCTAGCCGGGTACGAGACCAGCCCGGACGAGCATCACGCGGGCGGAGTTCTTGTCCCTGGGGGACACGGTTCCGCAGGCGGTA
>NZ_JBVJYM010000031.1:0-91443 GCF_055600495.1 Streptomyces sp. NPDC038213 | reverse complement strand
AAGCTAAGCCTTTCAGCGCCGATGGTACTGCAGGGGGGACCCTGTGGGAGAGTAGGACGCCGCCGAACAATCATTGTGGGAAAGCCCCGCACCTTATGGTGCGGGGCTTTTGGGAAAGCCCCGCACCTTATGGTGCGGGGCTTTTCTGCGTTCTGGGGGGTTTATTCACGTTTACCGACCGTGCCGGGTCTGCCTAGGATCCGGGCATGAACCAGCACGTGATACGCCAGATTCGAGCCGACGAGTGGGAGAAGGTCCGCGACCTGCGGATCGAGTCCCTGAAGGACCCCGCGGCCCCGGTCGCCTTCCTGGAGACCGTGGAGCAGGCGGAGGCGAGGGACGACGCCTTCTGGCAGGACCGGGCCCGGCGGGCCGCGGACAGCGACGCCGTCCGGCAGTTCGTGGCCGAGGCCCCGGACGGCAGCTGGCACGGGTCCGTGACCGTGCTCGTGGAGCGGGCCGGCGCTGACGACCTCTTCGAGGGGCGGATCGCGGTGGACCAGGGCCACCTCGTGGGCGTGTACGTACGCCCCGAGCACCGCGGCACCGGGCTGACGGAGGCCCTGTTCGCGGCCGCCCTCGACTGGTCCTGGTCGCGGGAGGAGCCCGTACTGGAGCGCGTACGGCTCTTCGTCCACGAGGACAACGGGCGGGCCCAGGCCTTCTACCTGAAGTCCGGGTTCACGGCCACCGGCGGCGTCGTGCCGATGCCCGGCGGCGACGGGGCCATGGAGCTGGAGCTGGCGATCGGCCGGCCGGGCACCGGGCAGTAGCAGCCGCAGTAGCGGAAGTAGGGCAGGGCGTACGGGCGCGGGCGCCGGAGGCCTCAGCCGGCGGGGAGGGAGGCCTCCGGCCAGCGGGAGCGGGCCTGCTCGCGGCTGCGGCACAGGGCGAGCAGGGGCAGCATCGCAGGGGTCTCGGCGAGGAGCCGGGGCAGCTGCGGGAGCGGGGCCACCGCCGCCACGTCGTCCAGCACCAGCGCCAGTGGTGGGCCGAGCCGACCGTCGGATGACCGTGCGGCCATGCGGCGGCCGTGCTCGACCACGTGCGAGGCGAGGGCGGTGAGCAGGGGCATCGCGCCGGGGTTGCTGCGCGGGTCCTCGATGGGCTCACCCACCACATAGAGCGTCCCCCCTTCGTCCGCGAAAGATGCCAGCGTCAGCGCGTCTGTTCGATGCGGGGTGCAGGCCTCGCGGATGTGGATCGAGGACAGGCAGCCGAGGGCGCGGGCCGTCAGCTCCTGGGCCATCTCGCGGCGCTCGGGGTGGGCGGTGAGGGCGCTCTCCAGCTCGCCGGCCAGCCCGGGGGCGGCCTTCGGGTGGGTGCGCAGGATCCGTACCGGCTCGTGGGCGCCGGAGCCGAGGGCCCAGCGGTGCACCTGCTTGAACGGGCGGTCCTCCAGGGCGGCCGCGTGCAGCCAGCTGCGCAGGAGCGTTTCGGCGGTGTCGGCGACGGCCGCGTCCAGCCGGGACTGGGGGCGTACGGGGGCCAGCAGGGCCTGGGCCCGGGCCGCGGCGGTATCGCGGTCGGCGCAGCCGGCGCCGGGGTGCCAGTGCATCCGGGCCGGGGTGTCGCACAGGTGCGCCGGGTCGTAGAGGAGCACGGGGCCGAGTTTGGCGCGGGCGTCCTTGGTCTCCGCCCACAGGGCGGGGGAGGAGGTCACGACCAGGACGGGGCCCTCGGCCGCGGAGATGCGGGCGGCCGCGGCGCGGAAGCGGTCGGCCGGTCCGGCGTACCGGAGGGCGGCGGGCGGGTCCTGGGCCTCGGGTGCCTCCCGGACGGCCGCGAGGTGGTGCAGGGGGGCCGCCGTCGGGGCTTCGAGGGGCGGGTGGGCCGTGGGGCTCGGCTGGTCGAGCAGGAGCGAGGGCTCCGGTGCGGGTGCCGGTACGGGTACGGGCGCCGGTGCCGGGGCCGGTGAGGGCGCGGGTACCGGCACGTGCGCGGGCGCGGTGGCCGGTTCCGGGGCGGGTTCCGGGATGCGTGCCGCTGCCGCCTTCGCGTCCGCTGCTGCGCGGGCGCGCTCGCGGGTGAGTTGGCGGGCGTGGGCGCGGCGGGCCTTCGTACGGGCGAAGACCCCGATGGCGAAGACGGTCAGGACGAACATGACCAGGAGCTGGCTGAGGAAGAGCCCCCAGAACAGCCCCCAGCCCGACAGGGCCGCCGGGTCCGCGGCTGGCCAGGCGGCGGCCATGTCGTGCGGTTGCGCTATCAGGGAGCGGACGGCTCCGGCGCTGTTGGTCCAGGTGATCCCGGCGGGCCAGGAGCCGTGGGCGAACAGGGCCGACAGGCCCGTCGCCGTCCAGACCAGGACGGTCAGGCCGAGGAGGAAGGCGAGGAGTCCGACGAGCAGTCCGTCGGGGACCCCGCCCCGACGGACGCCGCCGTCTCCGCCGCGGTCCGCTGGTCTTTCTCCGTGCATGTCACGCCACCGTGGATTCCGTGGACTCGCCGTTGAGCTGCCGTTCGATGAGCAGGGCGCGTTCTTCCGCTTCCAGTTCGGCTGCCAGCAGGTCGTCCGGTACGTGGTGCTCGCCGGCGTGGGCGGCCGAGGACTCCGTCATGGCGCGGTCCGTGTAGACGAGCGGCCGCTCGGCCTCGGTGATCAGGTGTTTGACCACCTGGACATTGCCGTTGACGTCCCAGACCGCGATGCCCGGGGTCAGGGTCGGGATGATCTCCACGGCCCAGCGGGGCAGGCCGAGGACGCGTCCCGTGGCCCTGGCCTCGTCGGCCTTCTGGGCGTAGATGGTCCGGGTGGAGGCCATCTTGAGGATGGCCGCGGCCTCCCTCGCGGCCGCGCCGTCGACCACGTCGGAGAGGTGGTGGACCACCGCGACGAAGGACAGGCCGAGGCGCCGGCCGAACTTCAGCAGCCGCTGGAACAGCTGGGCGACGAAGGGCGAGTTGATGATGTGCCAGGCCTCTTCGACCAGGAAGATCCGTTTCTTCCGGTCCGGGCGGATCCAGGTGTGTTCCAGCCACACGCCGACGATCGCCATGAGGATGGGCATGGCGATGGAGTTGCGGTCGATGTGGGACAGGTCGAAGACGATCAGGGGTGCGTCGAGGTCGATCCCGACCGTGGTCGGGCCGTCGAACATGCCCCGCAGGTCGCCGTCGACCAGCCGGTCCAGCACCAGGGCCACGTCCAGGCCCCAGGCGCGTACGTCGTCTATGTCGACGTTCATGGCCTCGGCGGATTCGGCCTCCGGGTGGCGCAGCTGCTCGACGATGTCGGTGAGGACGGGCTGCCGGTCGAGGATGGTCTCGTTGACGTAGGCGTGCGCGACCTTGAGGGCGAAGCCGGAGCGCTCGTCCAGGCCGTGGCCCATCGCCACCTCGATGATGGTGCGCAGCAGGGCGAGCTGCCCGGTGGTGGTGATGGCCGGGTCGAGGGGGTTGAGGCGGATCCCGTCGTCGTTGGCGGCGATGGGGTCCAGGCGGATGGGGGTTATCCCCAGCTGCTGGGCGATGAGGTTCCATTCGCCGACGCCGTCCTCGCCCTGGGCGTCGAGGACGACGACCTGGCGGTCCTTGAAGCGGAGCTGGCGCAGGACGTACGTCTTCTCCAGGGCGGACTTGCCGTTGCCGGACTCGCCGAGGACCAGCCAGTGGGGGGCGGGGAGCTGCTGCCCGTACAGCTGGAAGGGGTCGTAGATGTAGCCCTTGCCGCTGTAGACCTCGCGGCCGATGATGACGCCCGAGTCGCCGAGCCCGGGGGCGGCGGTCGGGAGGTAGACGGCCTGGGCCTGGCCGGTGGAGGTGCGGACGGGCGGGCGGGTGGTCTCGACCTTGCCGAACAGGAAGCTGGTGAAGGCGTCCGTCAGCGCGGACAGCGGATCTCGCATGGCGGCTCTGCCCTCCAGCTAGCGTCGGATGCCGGTGGCGAACGGCAGGGTGTTGACGAAGGCGCGGTGGTGCTCGCGGTCGCACCACTCGAGCTTCAGGTACGACTTGCCGGCGGAGGCGCGGATCGTCCGCTTGTCGCGGGCGAGGGCCTCCGGGGAACGCGAGGACACCGTGATGTACCCGACCAGGTTGACCCCTGCCGCACCGCTGGCGAGATCTTCACCCCTCTGGTCGAGCCGACCGTGGGCGGCGATGTCGCGGGGGTCGACCGTGCGGTTCATCTTGGCGGCGCGGGAGGCCTCGGCCTCGTCGTTGGTCTTCTCCGTGAGCATCCGCTCGATGGCCACCTCGGTGGGCTCCAGGTCCATGGTGACGGCGACGGTGCGGATCACGTCGGGGGTGTGGACGAGGAGGGGGGCGAGGAAGTTGACCCCGACGGGGGTCATCGGCCACTCCTTGACCCAGGCGGTGGCGTGGCACCAGGGGGCGCGGGTGGAGGACTCGCGGGTCTTGGCCTGGAGGAAGGTCGGTTCGACGGCGTCCAGTTCGGCGGGCCAGGCGTTGCGCTTGGTCATGGCCTGGATGTGGTCGATGGGGTGGTCCGGGTCGTACATGGAGTGCACGAGGGAGGCCAGGCGGCCCTGGCCGAGGGGCTGGCGGACCCGGATGTCGGCCTCGGCGAGGCGGGCGCAGATGTCGGTGAGCTCGCGGGCCATGACCACGGCGAGTCCGGCGTCCTTGTCGAGCCTGCGGCCCTTCTGGGGGACGGAGGCGCGGGCGATGGCGTGGGCCTCGGCGGCGAGTTCGCGCGTGTAGTGCATACAGGCGACGAGGTACGCGCGGTGCTGCTCGGAGGAGGTGGACACCATGGACTGGAGCTGCTCGTACGAGTCGCGCAGCCAGCCGGGGGCCTGGTGGTCGCCGCGCTGGGCGACGTCCTTGGCGTGGGCGTCCGGGTCGGCGGGCAGGGTGCGGGCGAGCATCTGGATGCGGGTGACGAAGCCGTCGCCGTTGGCCACGTGCTTGAGGAGGGTGCCGAAGCGGTCGACGAGGGCCTCCTGGTCCTCGCTGTCGCGCAGGCCGACGCCGGGGCCCTCGATCTCGATGGCGGCGGTGACGGTCCGGCGGTCGGCGTGCAGGAGCACGGCGATCTCGTCGGGGCCGAAGGGGGCGGCGAGCCAGCTGATCCGGCCGATGCCGGGGGGCGGGCCGACCTCGACCTCGCGGCGGTCGGAGGCGCGGGTGCCGGCTTCCATGGCGGAGGAGCGGTACGTGGTGCCGCGGCGCAGGGTGCGCTTGTAGCTGCGGTTGATCTCGTACCACTTGTAGAAGGTGCGGCCCTTGTAGGGCACGTAGACCATGGCCAGGGCGAGGAACGGGAAGCCGACGAGCGAGACGATGCGCAGCATCAGGTTCGGGACCAGGAGTCCGCTCATCATGCCGAGGAAGGCGCCCGCGATGATGAGGGCGATCTCGCCGGACTCGCGGTTCTTGCCGACGATCGCGTTCGGCCGGGAGCGGCCGATCAGATACGTGCGGCGGGGCGCGGCCTGGTGGATCTGGTGGGCCATCTGGTGCGGCTGGGCCGTCAACGCCCGTCACCTCCCTTGCCTGTGCCTGTTCCTGTGCCGGTGTTCCTGCTGGTGTGCGGGCTGCTCACGCCGGAGCTGCGGGGCGGGGGCGCGGCGGCTGCGCTGCCGCCGCCCCCGCCGGCTCCGGTGGTGCGGGAGCTGTGGGCCGCGACGCCGCCGGAGAGCGGGTTGGCGGGGCGGGCCTCGCCGCCGCCCCCGCCGGCGCGGTGGGCGCCCCGGCTGCTGTGGGTCTTGATGCCCTGGGAGACCAGGGAGGCCGGGGAGCTGATGACGGCGGCGGCCTGGGCGCCGTCGGTCGCCTGCTTGCGGTTGGTGCGGGCGGAGGCGATCTCGTCTCCGAACCCGGGTACGAAACGGTAGATCATCGCGGAGGCGAAGATCGCCAAGAGGATGATGGCGAGTCCTGAGACGACGGCGGAGAAGGCGTCGGGGCCGTTGTCCCCGGAGAGGGCTCCGGCGAGGCCCAGGACGATGACGATCACCGGTTTGACGAGGATGACCGCGATCATGATCCCGGCCCAGCGGCGGACGTGGCCCCACATGTTGCGGTCGACCAGGCCGGCGTAGACGACGGTGCCGAGGAGGGCGCCGACGTACAGCAGGGCGGCGCGGATGACGAGCTCGAGCCAGAGCACTCCGGCGGCGAGCACGGTCACGAGGGCGACGACGATCAGCATGATCGGGCCGCCGCCGATGTCCTCGCCCTTCTTGAGGGCCTCGGCGAAGGAGCCGAAGAACACGTCGGTCTGGCCGCCGGTGCCGGTGGCGATGGCCTCGGTGATCCCGTCGGTGGCGGAGACCACGGTGTACAGGATCAGCGGGGTGAAGGCGGAGGCGAGGACGGTCAGCCAGAGGAAGCCGATGGCCTCGGAGAGGGCGGTGGAGAGGGGGACGCCGCGGATGGCGCGCTTGGCGACGGCGAGCAGCCACAGGACGAGGGTCAGGACCGTGGAGGCGGCGAAGACGACGGCGTACTGGCGGAGGAAGGCGGTGTTGGTGAAGTCGACCTCGGCCGTGCCGGTGACGGCGTCGCTGAGCTTGCCGACGATCCAGGCGGCGGCGTCGGCGCAGCCGCGGGCGAGGGAGGAGAGGGGGTCGAGGGCGTCGGTGGGGTCGGGGGCGACGGTGTCGCTGCGGCGGGAGCCGGCGGAGTCGCCGTTCTCGCAGTAGTCGCGGGCCGGTCCCCGGATGAGGTCGCAGGGGTTGTTGCCGGGCAGCTGGCTGCCCGGGGGCCGGTTCGAGGCGCCGGGTGACGGCGTCGCACCGGGAGCGGTCGGGGTCGGCGTCGGAGCGGCGTAGACGCGGGTGGCGAGGAGGACCGCCGCGGTTTGGACGGCTGCGAGGGCAGAGGTGACTGCGGCGAGGCGGCTAGCGCGCATACGTGAAGCCTCCGAACTGTGACACGGCGTCGGCCATCTCTTGTGCGGAGGAGGCGGCCTGGTCGCGGCCGACCGGGGTGGGCCCGTCCTTCTGCGTGAACGAGGAGATCCTCCAGCCGCCGTTGATCCACCGGAGCTCGAAGGTGTTCGTGTACCAGCTCGCGGAGACGGGGTTCTTCGAGCCCTCCCCGGCCAGGCCGAACAGGGACGAGTACCAGACGGAGACGCTGGCGGTGCCGCCGCCGTACTTCTCCACCTTGCTGCCGACAGGGTTCGTGCGGGAGATGAAGACGAGGCCCTTGGGGGCCTTGCCGTCGGGCTGCAGACCGATTCCGGTCAGGAAGGACTCGTTGGAGTAGACGCGGTCGAGGTCGGCCTGGCGGGCCGCTGCCACGTCGGGCAGGTAGGCCGCGGCGACGATCTCCTGCCGCCGCTCCCGGTCGAACATCGCGTCCGAGCCCAGTGCCACCGCGTAGTTCGCCGCTGCCGACTGGGCGCCCTGTTCCGTCCGGGGGTGGCCCGTGGGGACCGGGCCGGTGCCGGGGTCGACGGGGCGGGTGCCCGTGGGGGCGGTGGTGGTGGCGCGCGGGGCGTCGTCGGCGGGGGTGCCGCCGTCGGACGGGGTGTCGCCGCCCTGGTTGGCGAAGGCGATGGCGGCGATCAGCAGGACGACGACTCCGACCACGGTGACCAGCCCCCGGGAGGCCCGGGCGGGCCGCCGCGCCGCGGTGTACGGCTCGCCGCCCGCCGGCTCCGGGAGGCGCGTACGGGTCTGTCCGGTGCCGCCGACGCGTCTGGCGCCGTCGTCCTCGTACCCGTACCCGTCGTCGTGGCTCATGCCGCGTCCGCCCCCTCAGCCGTGTGCAGTCCTGCGTCGTACGACGGTAGCCGTGCCGGGTGCCGCGCGGACGCGGTGTGGTGAGTCGTCATCAGGAAGCGCAACCTCAGGGGGCCGACGGCGGGCAGGCGGTGAGGCTCAGACCGCCATTCCGTACACGATGGTGAAGAGGGTGCCGAGGGAACCGATGATGAAGACGCCGGTCAGCCCGGCGACGATGAGTCCCTTGCCCTGCTCCGCGCTGAAGGTGTCGCGCAGCGCGGTGGCGCCGATGCGCTGCTTGGCGGCGCCCCAGATGGCGATGCCCAGGCACAGCAGGATCGCCACGGCCATGACCACTTCGATCATGACCTTCGCCTCGTTGCCGAGGTTGCCGAACGGCCCCCAGTTCGGAGCGATTCCGCCGATGATGGTGGTGATATCGCCCTTTTCGGCTGCCAGGATCATGTAACTCACCGCCCCAGTCGGGTAGTTCCGGTAGCCCGTGCCCGTCGGCAGGGGTCACGCACTATCTTCGCTGATGAAACCGCGCTCGTATGTCGACTTGGCGGCACTCTTTGCCTATGGGTCCGATCCGTGCGGTTCGGGGGCCCGTGAGGTGACTCTGTGTATCACGGGGGTTGACGCCGGGCAATGACTGGCGTGTGGGGGAAGGATGTCGCCCGCCCGGGGGAGCCGTTCGGGTAGGGGCGTGTCCCCGCGCCGGGGGAATCCGTTGGAAACGGTTTTGGCGTACGGGTACTGACGGGCTGTCGGGGCCGCTGGTGCGCCGGACGGGGTGCCGCGCTGGGCCGAACCGCTGACATACGTGCGACATTCCGGCTTTCGTTCCATCTGTGCGGCGGTGGCGGGGGATGCTCCACCTCGCTTCCGGTCGTCCCGGCCGGTCCCGCGGTCAGGGCGGCCGGGGGCATCGGAAGCGGTCCGAACGACCGGTACCACGAAGGAGCATGCGCATGGGTCCTGTACCCAGGGCTAGGGGCCGTACGTGGCTCGTCGGCGGGTTCGTCCTGCCGATGGCGCTCGGCCTCGCGGGGTTCACCGCCCCCGCGTTCGCGGACACGGGGGCTCCGGCGCCCGTCCCGGCGGCGGAGGCCTCGGGCGGCGGTGGCGGGGACAAGTGCCCGCCGCCGAAGCCGCCGAAGGGTTCGCCGCGGGTGGTGGACCAGGCCGCGCCCGCGGCTGACCCGGGATGTCCCGGCCCGCCGGGACCGCCCGGACCGAAGGGTCCCCCCGGTCCGCCCGGACCGCCCGGGGCCACGGGTCCCGAGGGCCCGCCCGGACCGGCCGGCACCCCCGGCGCCCAGGGCGTCCCCGGTCCGCCCGGAGTCCAGGGGCAGCAGGGAGTTCCCGGCCCGCCGGGAGCCCAGGGCCTGCCGGGACAGACGGGTGCGACCGGTCCGCAGGGTCCCGCGGGTCCGCCCGGGCCTGCCGGGCCGTGCATCGCGATCGACTCGCTGATGGACCAGAACTCGCAGGAGTTCACCGTCGCGCTGAAGAACACGAAGACCTACCTGGGCCGGCGCGGCCGGATCATGGGCGGCGACTTCGGTGACTACGCGTGGCTCGACCTGACGGTGGCCCCGGTGACGGGGTACCCGGCCGGCGTATGCGATGTCTCGCTGACGCTCCAGGGCAACGACGTCTGGGTGTACGCCATGACGACCGGTGGCGTTCTGCACCGGACCCACTGCGACATCAACGGCATGGTGCCGGTGGTGTGCGACGAGGCCTGGGGCGCGGTACAGGCGCCCGTGCCCTCGTGATAGCCGGGACCGGCCGCCGCGCCCGGGGCACGAGCCGGGCGCGGCGGCCGGCCCGCCGCTGTTGTTCACTCCTACCAGTGGGGCGGGCGGGTCAGGTCCCCCGGGATGCGGGTGTCGGAGTCCCCGCGGGCGGCGTTGACCTGGCCCTGTGTCAGGAACAGCGCCCCGGTCAGGTCCGCCCCGCGCAGGTCCGCGTCGCGCAGGTCCGTGCCGATGAGGTCGGCGCCGCGCAGGTCCGCCCGGCGCAGGTCGGCGGCGATCAGATAGGCGCCGCGGAGATCGGCTCCCCGCAGGTCGGCGCCGCGCAGTGCGGCCCCCATGAGGTCGGCGCCGCGGTGGTTCCTGCGGCGGCCGGGGCGGGCGGCGGCCCGTACCAGTTCACTGGCCCGCAGGAGGAGCTCGCCGGTCTCGGCGCGCAGGGCGTGGGCGGCGGCCGGGTCGGCGAGGGTCCCGGCATCGGCGCGGGCCAGGTCCTCCGTACGGTCGCGCAGCCGGCGCAGGGCGGGGTGCAGGGGGCGGGCGGCCGGGCGGGCGAGGGCCTCGGTGAGGTACCAGAGCAGCTCGTGGAGGGTGCGGACCACCGGGAACACGTCGAACATCGCGCGCCGGGCCGCCGGGCCGGAGCTGCGCCAGTCGCGGCCGCCGAAGGTGACCTGGGAGACGTGCTGTCCGGCGCCGAAGCAGTCGAAGACGGTGCACCCGCGCCAGCCGTCCTCGCGCAGGCGCGCGTGGACCGTGCAGCGGAAGTCCTCGGCGAGGTTCGCGCAGGGGCTGCCGGCGGGCTTGCTGACGGGGAAGTCCGCGGAGGCGGTGAAGGGCAGCGCCGCACAGCAGAGCGCGAAGCACCGGGAGCAGTCCGCGCGCAGCGCGCTGCGGTCCGGCAGGGGCTCCGGGAGGGGGTCGGGAGCGGCGGCCGGGGTGGCGGTCGGCACGGCGGTTTCTCCTGGTGGGTGGGCGGGTGAGGGGGCGGTCCATTCTTGCCCGGCCGCCGCACCCGGCAGCAGCGGGGCCCGTCCGGCGGGGAAATCCCCCCGTCGGGCCGGGAAATGCATTGATCGGGAAGAGGGCGCTCGGCCAGCATCGGCGTATGACCGAATTGATCGCCGTGGCCCTGATCACCGTGCTCGCCGTCGTCAGTCCGGGGGCGGACTTCGCGATGGTGGTGCGCAACAGCTGCCTGTACGGCCGTACGACCGGCCTGTTCGCCGCCGCCGGGGTCGCCGCGGGCGTCCTGGTGCACGTCACGTACACGATGCTCGGCGTGGGGCTCCTGATCGCCTCCTCCACCGCCCTGTTCACCGCGATCAAGCTGGCGGGTGCGGCGTACCTCGTCTACGTGGGCATCCGGACCTTCCGCGCCCGCACCGAGCTGACCGTGGACCTGGCGGCGGGCGCGGGGCTCACGCCCGTCGGGGCGCTGCGCGGCGGTTTCCTGACCAATGTGCTCAACCCCAAGACCACCCTGTTCGTCGTCTCCACCTTCACGCAGGTCGTCCAGGCGGGGACCCCGGTGTGGCAGCAGGCGGGCTACGGGTTCTTCATGTCCGTCACGCACTTCGCGTGGTTCGCGGCCGTCGCCCTCTTCTTCTCGCACTCCCGGCTGCGGGACCGGATGCTCAAGGCCCAGAAGGCGTTGAACCGGGCCATCGGCTCGGTCCTCGTCGGCCTCGGCGTGAGCCTCGGCTTCGCACGCTAGACCGCCCCTTTCCGGATCCTGCCGGGGCTGGCAGGTTCGGTTACCGCTCGGTAGCGTGAGGGTGGTGGCCGCCGGGCCGCCGGGGCCCGGCGGGAGCCGAGGGGACGGGGGCAGGGGCATGGACGGCGCACCGGGTGCGGGCGGTACGGGGACCAGTCCCGTCGAGGCCTTCTACGAGCGGATCGGCGAGGGCCGCTACCGGCCCTCCGCCTACACCCGCGGCCCCTGGGCCGCCGGCTTCCAGCACGCGGGCCCGCCCGCCGCCCTGCTGGGCCGGGCGGTCGAGGAGCGGCCGGACGGCCGCCCCGGCTTCCGGGCCGCCAGGCTCACGTACGAGATCCTGCGCCCGGTGCCGATCCGGCCGCTCGCCGTCACCACCGCCGTGCTGCGCTCGGGGCGCGGTACCGAACTGGTCGAGGCGGCCCTCACCCCCGAGGGCGCCGACGCCCCCGTCATGCTGGCCCGCGCCCTGCGGATCCGGACCCTGGACGAGCCGGGTCCGGCGGTGGCCGAGGGCCCGCAGGTGGCGGCGCCCGCGGAGCTGCCGACGGCGCCGTTCTACCCGGTGCCCTGGGAGACCGGGTACCACACGGCCATGGAGATGCGCTTCGCCGAAGGGGCCTTCCTGGCGGCCGGGCCGGCGGACTGCTGGATGCGGATGCGGGTCCCGCTGGTGGCCGGCGACGAGCCGCGCCCCCTGGACCGGGTCCTGGTCGCCGCCGACTCCGGCAACGGCATCAGCAACGTCCTCGACTTCTCGACCCACGTCTTCGTCAACGCCGACCTGAGCGTGCACCTGCACCGCCACCCGGTGGGGGAGTGGGTGTGCGTGGCGGCCCGTACGAGCGTGGACGCGGCCGGCATCGGGCTCGCGGACGCACGCCTGCACGACGAGAAGGGGCCGGTGGGGCGCAGCGCCCAGTCCCTCTTCATCGCCCCGCGGTAGCGGTCTCCCCGCCCTCGCCCCCGCCGTCGCCCCCGCCCCCGCCGTCCTGGTCCCGGGCCGCCTCCGCCAGGGCCGGGACCAGGACGGACGCGTCCCCGACCGTGCCGAGGCCGCTCGCGAGGTCGTAGCCCTTGGCCGCCGCGGCGCCCAGCGGGCCGTTGTCGCCCTTGGTCACGTCGGTGAAGCCCGAATCCCGGCGGGCCGCGAGCCGGTACAGCACGGTGTGCACGTCCTCGATCGGGCCGCCCGCCCGCTGCCGGGCCAGGGCCACGACGGCGGCGAACATGGGGGTGGCGGCGCTGGTCCCGCCGACGGGGAGCCAGCCGGCGCCCTGGGGCAGGAAGCTCTGGTAGATCAGCGTGGCACCGTCCACGGCGGCGTCCATGGACACGTCGGGCGTACCGCGGCGCTCGCCGACGACCCGCTCCAGACCGTCCTGGTAGGCGGGGCGCGGGAAGGTCTGGGAGGGGCCGCCGCCGGTGGCGCCGAGGCCCTCCGCGAGCTCGTTCCAGACGGTGTCCGGGCGGGTCCGGCCGCCGTTGCGGTCCAGGTGCAGGCGGGTGCCGCCGACGCAGACCACGCTCGGGTCGGAGCAGGGCCAGGCGGCCGTGGGGGCCGGGGCGCCGGCCGGGCCCACGGGCGGCGCGGCCCCCCAGTCCCCGGAGGCGGCCAGGACGGTGGTGCCGCGGCGCAGGGCCTCCGCGAAGGCGGGCCTGGCGTCGAGGAGGGGCTGCGCGGGCTGCCGGGTGTTGCCCGCGGCCTGGTACTCGGGGAAGCCGTAGCTGATGGACAGCACGTCGGGCCGGTCCCGTTCCAGGCTCTCGGTCACCCCGCGCGTGATCATCCGCGCGAAGAACTCGCCCGTCATGTCCGCGAGTACGGGCTCCAGGTGGTGCGGCCGGGCCGCCTCGGGGACCACCGGCGGCCCCGAGGGGGAGGCGGTGGCGGGGCCCGGACCGGAGGGGCTGGGGGCGGGGGAGGAGCGGACGCGGCCCGGGTGCTCGGGCAGACCGATCTCCGTGACCACGATCCGGGCGTCCGGGGCCATCATGTGGACCAGCTGCACGTCGAGGGTGGTCTCCATGGCGGCGGCCAGGTGGGACGGGTCGCGCGGGTCGAAGCGCTGGATGCCGGAGCCCCCGGGGGCCGGGTACGGACGGATGGTCAGGTCCGCCTCGGGCAGGCCCTGTTCCATGCTGAAGGAGGCCAGGTCGGCGCGGAGCGTGGGCGGGACCATGGTGTCGTACAGGGCGATGACCCGGCCCCGGCCCGTCAGCCCCTGCTCCTGGAGCCGGTCGATCCCGTACGCGCGCCGCACCTGCTGCGCGGTGTAGCAGGTGCGGCCGGGTACGGGGCACCGCCCGTCGGCGGGCAGCGAGGCGACCGGGGCCGGGACGGGCCCGGCGGGCGCGGGCCCCTGGCGCACGGGCCGCTGTGCGCTGCCGCCGCCGCAGCCCGTGAGGGCCAGCAGCAGCCCCAGGGCCGCCGCCGCGGCGGCCGTCCGGCCCGCGGTCCGGCGGCTGGTGTTCGTCCGGCCTGTCATCCCGCCTTCATGCCACACCCCGTGCCGGGCCGGCGGCCCCGGCGCGCGGCTGCGCGGGCGTGTCCGGCGCGCATTCCCCCGTCGGGGGGAAGCCCCCGGAGCGGGGCCGTCGGACGCACCGTCAGGCGCGGGCGGTGCAGACGGACCGACACGAGTCGGGGAAACTGCTGTGGAGGGGCGTCCTATGGGGGAGGGTTGACGGGTGCGCAGATTCTGGGTGGCGAGCGGCATCGGGACCGCGGTGTTCTTCTTCTTCATCGCGCTGCTCGTGATCGGCACGTACTCCGCGGCGGCCGGCATCGCCACGGGCGGCGGCCGCTTCGCCGGGCTGGCCAAGGGCGCCGTACCGGCCAAGTACCAGGCCCTCGTGCAGACCTGGGGCAACCTCTGCCCCGCACTCAACCCCGCCCTGCTCGCCGCCCAGCTCTACCAGGAGAGCCGCTGGAACCCGGAGGCGGTGAGCCCGGCCGACGCCCGCGGCATCGCCCAGTTCATCCCCGGCACCTGGCGGACGCACGGGATCGACGGCGACGGGGACGGTGACCGCGACATCTGGGACCCGAAGGACGCGATCCCCTCCGCGGCCTCGTACGACTGCTCGCTGGCGGCGGACGTGAAGCGGGTGCCCGGGGACCCGGTGAAGAACATGCTGGCCGCGTACAACGCCGGTCCGGGTGCGGTGCTCAAGTACAACGGCGTGCCCCCGTACCGCGAGACCCGCAACTACGTGAAGGTCATCACCACCCTCGCCAAGAGCTTCGAGCGGCCGACGGGCCGGGTGGCCCCGTCCCAGCAGGCCGCGGGGGCCATCTACTTCGCGCAGCAGCAGCTCGGCAAGCCGTACCTGTGGGGCGGCAACGGCACCCCGGAGCAGGACGGGCGCTTCGACTGCTCGGGGCTGACGCAGGCCGCGTACCGGACGGTGGGCATCGAACTGCCGCGCGTGGCCAACGACCAGTACAACGCCGGACCGCACCCCTCGCGGGCGGAACTGCTGCCCGGGGACCTCGTCTTCTTCTCTGACGATCTGACAAACTCCCGCGCCATCCGGCACGTCGGGCTCTACGTGGGCGGCGGATACATGATCAATGCGCCGTTCACGGGTGCGGTGATCCGCTTCGACAAGGTCGACACGCCCGACTACTTCGGTGCGACGCGCGTGACCAAGGACGGTGCGGAGGCCCTGCCCGACCGCCTCGACACCCGCAACGCTGCGTGATGCTCAGGCCTTGAGCTGCGACGATGAGTCACTCTTCGATAACGTTGGGGTGATCATTCGGTGGAGAGTGGAACGTACGCGCCAGAACGGGCGTTCCATGGACACGGGGGCTTGATCGCGGGGGTCTAAGGGGCGCACGAAGCGTGCGTCCGCAGGGGACGAGCAAGGCAAGGGGCCACACCACCATGGCTGGACTCGCGGCGGGCGGGCCGAACCCCGATGCAAGCCTGCTCCACGGCATCAACGGCCTCGCCGGGGCCACCCCCGCCTGGTTCGACCGGGCCGTGGTCCTCCTGGGCGAGTACGGGATCCTCCTCGCCCTCGTCCTGCTCGTGCTCTGGTGCTGGCAGGCCAACCGGCGCCGCCCCGAGGCCGCCGCCGTCGAATCCTTCGCCGCCCTGGTCTGGGCCCCGCTCGCGGCCGCCGGCGCCCTGCTCGTGAACGTGCCGCTGCGCCAGTTCGTCGGCCGGCCGCGGCCGGCCGCGGAGTACGAGGGGCTGGAGGTGCTCGGCGCGGCCGGGGCGGACTACTCCGCCTACGCCGCGGGCTACTCCTTCGTCAGCGACCACGCCACGCTCGCCATGGCGCTCGGCGTCGGCCTCTTCGTCGCCCACCGCAGGATCGGGCTCATCGGCATCGGCCTCGCGCTCCTCGAGGGCTTCACCCGCGTGTACGTGGGCGCGCACTACCCGACCGACGTGGTCGGCGGGTTCGCGCTCGGTACCGCCGTGGTGCTGCTGCTGGCCCCGCTCGCCATCGCCCTGCTCACCCCCGTCGTCCGGGCCGCGGCCCGCTCCCGGCGCGCCGGGCGGCTCGTACGGTCGCGGCGGGTGGAGCGGCCGCTGCCGGTGGATCTGAACCAGGCGGCGGCGCGGGCTGCGCACGGGGACGGGTTCGCCGAGCGGGATCTGGCGGCCTGAGGCGGCTTCGGGGCGGAGGCCGTTCGGGCCGCTACCCCAGGACGTAGAGGAGCAGGGCGGCCAGGAGGCAGAGGGCTGCTGCGCCGAAGCAGGCCCTCACCGCGCCGCGGCGGGTGGGGCCGGTCGGGCCTGTGGGGCCTGTGGAGCCCGTGGAGCCCGTGGAGCCCGTGGGGCTGGTCAGGGGGTGCTGCCCTGGTCGCGCTCGCGGCGGTGCCGGGAGCGGAGCCACAGGCCGGTGGCGGCTGCGGCGGCGGAGGTGGTGCCGATGGCGAGGGCCACGTCTGCGGGGCCGTCTGCGGTGCCGGTGGGGCGGTCGGCGCGGTCGGGGTGGTGCTCCGGGGTGCGTTCCGGGCTGGCTGCCGGGCTGGGGGCGGCGGTGGCGGCGGTGGCGGTGGCCTGGTGGGGGCCGAGGAGGAGGGTGAGGGCGGGGACGAGGGTCAGGAGTGCGGCCCGTGCGGGGGTGGGGGTGCGGGGTGCCGGGGGTCCTGACATGAGCTCCGCCCTGTTGCCGGTGTCGGAGGGGGAAGGCCTCCTCGGTCCAGGGCACCTGGTGGGGGGCGGGGGCGCCAGTCGGGAGGGCCGTACGGGGCAGGGGGACGGGGGCGGGGCCGTGGGCGGGGGTGGGGCCGCTGCGCGGGGCTCTCCCCTACCCGCCCCTTCCCGATCCCGGGGCTCCGCCCCGGACCCCGCGCCTCAAGCGCCGGCGGGGCTGGATTGGGCTGGGGTGGGGGAGGGGGGAAGGGAGTGGCGTGGGGTGGGTGGTTTCGGGGCTCTGCCCCGGGCCCCGCGCCTCAAGCGCCGGCGGGGCTGGATTGGGCTGGGGTGGGGGAGGGGGGTTTGGGGCTACTGGGGCGTCGTTGCCGTGTGGGTGGTGGCGTCTCGGCGGGCCAGGTCTCGGGAGCGGCGGGCCGGGCCGTACCAGCCGCAGGTGCAGCGGGCCAGGCAGAAGGAGCCGCGTTCCGAGGTGGTGGTCTCGTGCCGGGTGGGGGGCTCCGTCCCGGAGGGGTCCGAGGGGGTGGGGGCCGGTGTGCCGGTCGCCTGGGCCGGGAGGCCGGGGGCCGGGGCGGCGGGGGGAAGCGGAAGGGTGCGGGGCGCTGCGGTGTGCGGGTCCACGTTCCCACGGTACCTGCCCCGGACATGGGCCCGGCACCGTGACGGGCATCCCCCGGGCTCGTTATCCGGAGCGGGTGGGCTCCTCGGGCAAGCAGCGGTCACGCGTTGGGGGTTGGCAGGCGATGGTGGTGCAGGGGCGCAGGCGCAGAGGCGGGGCGTGGATCGCCGCCGCGGCCGTGGCGGGGGTGCTGGGGAGCTCGACGGGGTGCAGCGCCCAGGAGTCCGCGCCCGACGGCGCCGAGGCGGTCCGCTCGGCCGCCGACGTACTGGCCCGCTCCGGCAGCGCCCGCGCCCGTACGGCGATGGAGATGGCCACCGGCGGGACCCGCGTGACGATCCGCGGCGAGGGCGGGGTCGACTTCCGCAACCGGCTCGGGCAGCTGCTCGTGATGCTGCCCGCCGATGTCACCGGCAAGGCCGGGCACCGGCCCATCACCGAGCTGCTCGCGCCGGGCGCCCTGTACATGAAGAACCGGGGCGCGGGCGTGCCCGCGGACAAGTGGGTGCGGGTGGACACCGCCTCGCTCGCCGACGGGAACCTCGTCACCGGCGGGGCCACCGATCCGCTCGCGGCGGCGGAGCTGCTGCGCGGGGCGCGGGACGTGACCTTCGTGGGGGAGACGGAGCTCGCGGGCACGAAGGTGCGGCACTACCGGGGGACCACGGACATCGGGCGGGCGGCCCGCAGCGCCGCCCCGCACGCGCGCGCCGCGCTCCAGGCGGCGGCGAAAGGGTTCAGCAAGGACACGGTGCCCTTCGACGCGTACCTCGACGAGGAGGGCCGGCTGCGGAAGGTCCGGCACCGCTTCAGCTACGTCAACAATGGCGTGATCGATGTCTCGTCCACGACGCTGCTGTACGGGTTCGGGACCCCGGTGACCGTGCAATTGCCGCCAAGCCGGGACATCTTCGCGGGCAAGATCGCCGATTGAGCACCGACTGACCGTCCGGGCGGGTAGCCGGAAATGGTCCATCCGTGTCATGCGCTGCGCGCGGCGGCCTCCTTACGCTGGGATCCGGCAACGGCAGAGAGGGGTGGTGCGTGTGACTCCGGCAGGCGGTGCGGCCGTCCACGACCACGTGGCCCTCGCCGAGATCGAGCTGTGCGGCGAGCTGATCATCGCGGCCTCGGCCGCGGACGAGGACCGGCTCAGCCAGGCCCGGATCGACGAGGTGCTGCTCGTCCGCTGCGCCTGACCCCGGGCCGGCCGTCTCAGGTGCGGAGCAGGCGGGCGATGGCCTTGGTGGCCTCCTCGACCTTCGCGTCGATCTCGTCCCCGCCCTTGACGGCGGCGTCGGCCACGCAGTGCCGCAGGTGCTCCTCCAGGAGCTGGAGCGCGAAGGACTGGAGGGCCTTCGTACTGGCCGAGACCTGCGTGAGTATGTCGATGCAGTAGACGTCCTCGTCCACGAGGCGCTGGAGTCCGCGGATCTGGCCCTCGATGCGGCGCAGCCTCTTGAGGTGCTCGTCCTTGCGGTGGTGGTACCCGTGCACCCCGCCGGTCCCGGGTGCCGCGCCGGTGCCGTCGGTCCCGTTCACGTGGCTGCCCGCTTCCGGCTCGGTGGTGGTCATGCGTCCTCCCGCGATCACCTGGGGCATATACCCCTCATGGGTATAGGGTACCGGGCCCGATCCGATCGGGCACGCGTTCGCCCCCCTCACTCTGCCTGATGGAGGACACTGGGCCATGGCCGGTTAGCCGTGGCCGGAGGATGCGCCTAGCATCAGCCTGACCGAATCCCATGCACCCCGAGGACCTCACGTGCGATTTCGTCTGACCCCCAGGGAGACGAGCTTCTACGACATGTTCGCCGCATCCGCGGACAACATCGTCACGGGCTCGAAGCTCCTGATGGAACTGCTCGGAGCGGATCCCTCCGCCCGGGCCGAGATCGCGGAGCGGATGCGGGCGGCGGAGCACGCGGGTGACGACGCGACCCACGCGATCTTCCACCAGCTGAACTCCTCCTTCATCACGCCGTTCGACCGTGAGGACATCTACTCCCTCGCCTCGTCGCTCGACGACATCATGGACTTCATGGAGGAGGCGGTCGACCTGGTCGTCCTGTACAACGTGGAGGAGCTCCCGAAGGGCGTCGAGCAGCAGATCGAGGTACTGGCGCGGGCGGCCGAGCTGACCGCCGAGGCCATGCCCCACCTGCGCACGATGGAGAGCCTCACGGAGTACTGGATCGAGGTCAACCGGCTCGAGAACCAGGCCGACCAGATCCACCGCAAGCTGCTGGCCCACCTCTTCAACGGCTCGTACGACGCCATCGAGGTGCTGAAGCTGAAGCAGATCGTGGACGTGCTGGAAGAGGCGGCCGACGCCTTCGAGCACGTCGCGAACACCGTGGAGACCATCGCGGTCAAGGAGTCCTGACCCACGTGGACACCTTTGCGCTGGTCGTGACCATTGGTGTCGCGCTCGGCTTCACGTATACGAACGGCTTCCACGACTCCGCGAACGCCATCGCGACCTCGGTCTCGACGCGGGCCCTGACCCCGCGGGCGGCCCTGGCCATGGCCGCGGTGATGAACCTCGCCGGCGCCTTCCTCGGCAGCGGGGTCGCCAAGACGGTCAGCGAGGGCCTGATCGAGACGCCCCACGGCAACCGGGGCATGTGGATCCTCTTCGCCGCGCTGGTCGGGGCGATCGTCTGGAACCTGATCACCTGGTACTTCGGACTGCCGTCCTCCTCCTCGCACGCGCTGTTCGGCGGCATGGTGGGCGCCGCCCTGGCCGGCGGTACGGACGTGATCTGGAGCGGGGTGGTCGAGAAGGTCGTCATCCCGATGTTCGTCTCCCCGGTGGTCGGCCTCGTGGCCGGCTACCTGGTGATGGTGGCCATCCTGTGGATGTTCCGCCGGGCCAACCCGCACCGCGCCAAGCGCGGCTTCCGCATCGCCCAGACGGTCTCCGCGGCCGGCATGGCGCTCGGCCACGGCCTGCAGGACGCCCAGAAGACCATGGGCATCGTGGTGATGGCCCTGGTCATCGCCGAGGTCGAGGGTCCCGGCGACCCGATCCCGGTGTGGGTCAAGGTGGCCTGTGCGGTGATGCTCTCCCTCGGTACGTACGCGGGCGGCTGGCGCATCATGCGCACCCTCGGCCGCAAGATCATCGAACTGGACCCGCCGCAGGGCTTCGCCGCCGAGACCACCGGTGCCTCGATCATGTTCGGCTCGGCCTTCCTCTTCCACGCGCCGATCTCCACCACCCACGTGATCACCTCGGCGATCATGGGCGTGGGCGCCACCAAGCGGGTCAACGCCGTCCGCTGGGGTGTGGCGAAGAACATCATCATGGGCTGGTTCATCACGATGCCGGCCGCCGCCGCGGTCGCCGCGGTCTGCTTCTGGATCGTCAACCTCGCCTTCGTCTGACGGCCTGCCGGTTCGGGCGGCCGCCCGGCGCGCGGTACGCAAAGAGGGCCCGCCCCCTTCCCAGGGGGCGGGCCCTTCGCCTTGCGGTGGCACCGCCATGCAGCACCGCAGGACGCGTGTGGGCTCCGGCGGTCTAGCCGAAGCGGCCCGAGATGTAGTCCTCGGTGGCCTGGACGGACGGGTTGGAGAAGATCCGGTCCGTGTCGTCGAGCTCGATCAGCTTGCCCGGCTGGCCGACGGCCGCCAGGTTGAAGAAGGCCGTGCGGTCGGAGACGCGGGCGGCCTGCTGCATGTTGTGCGTCACGATGACGATGGTGAAGCGCTCCTTCAGCTCCCCGATCAGGTCCTCGATGGCGAGGGTGGAGATCGGGTCGAGGGCGGAGCAGGGCTCGTCCATGAGGAGGACCTCCGGCTCGACCGCGATGGCGCGGGCGATGCACAGGCGCTGCTGCTGGCCGCCGGAGAGGCCGGAGCCGGGCTTGTTCAGCCGGTCCTTGACCTCGTTCCAGAGGTTGGCGCCCTGGAGGGACTTCTCGACCACGTTCTCCAGCTCGGACTTCTTCACCTTGCCGTTGAGGCGCAGGCCCGCGGCCACGTTGTCGAAGATCGACATGGTGGGGAAGGGGTTCGGGCGCTGGAAGACCATGCCGACCGTGCGGCGGACCGCGACGGGGTCGACCCCGGCGCCGTACAGGTTCTCGTCGTCCAGCATCACCTTGCCCTCGACGCGGCCGCCGGGGGTGACCTCGTGCATGCGGTTCAGGGTGCGCAGGAAGGTGGACTTGCCGCAGCCGGAGGGGCCGATGAAGGCGGTCACGGAGCGGGGCTCGACGGTCATGGAGATGTCGTCGATGGCCTTGTGGGTGCCGTAGAAGGCGGAGAGACCGGAGACGTCGATGCGCTTGGCCATGGGGATCAGAGCTTCTTTCGTGGCCGCGGTCAGCGACCGGTCTTCGGGGCCTTCCAGCGGGCGATGCCGCGGGCCACCAGGTTGAGGATCATGACGAAGGCGATCAGGACGAGCGCTGCCGCCCATGCGCGGTCGAAGGAGGCGTCGCTGCCGACCTTGTACTGCTCCCAGATGTAGAGGGGGAGCGAGGACTGGGCGCCTTCGAACGGGTTGTCGTTGATCAGCTGGTTGCCGAAGACCAGCAGCATGATCGGTGCGGTCTCGCCGGCGATGCGGGCCACGGCCAGCATGACGCCGGTGGAGATGCCGCCGATCGCCGTGGGCAGGACGACCTTGAGGATCGTGCGCCACTTCGGCACGCCGAGGGCGAGGGAGGCCTCGCGGAGCTCGTTCGGTACGAGCTTCAGCATCTCCTCGGTGGAGCGGACCACGACGGGCATCATCAGGATCGACAGGGCGAGGGAGCCGGCGAAGCCGGAGGGGCCCTGCTCCAGCATCAGGGTCCAGGTCGTCAGGATGAAGAGTCCCGCGACGATGGAGGGGATGCCGGTCATGACGTCGACGAAGAAGGTGACGGCCTTCGCGAGCTGTCCCTTGCCGTACTCGACCAGGTAGACCGCGGTCAGCAGGCCGATGGGGGCGGCGATCAGGGTCGCGATGAGGACCTGCTCGACGGTGCCGAGGAGGGCGTGGTAGACGCCGCCGCCGGGGTCGAAGCCGGCGACGCCGGCCATCGAGTGGGTGAGGAAGTACCCGTCGAGGACCTCCATGCCGCGGCTGGCCGTGACCCAGATCAGGGAGAGCAGCGGGATGACGGCGAGCAGGAAGCAGACCCAGACGACGGAGGTCGCGACGCGGTCCTTGGCCTGGCGGCGGTTCTCGACCACCGAGCTGGCGGTGTACGTGACCGCGACGAACAGGCCGGCCGCGATCAGGCCCCACTGCATGCGGCTCTCGAGTCCGGCGGCGGCGCCGATCCCGGCGCCGAGGGCGGCGGACAGGGCGGCGATGGCGGCCGGGGCCCAGCGGGGCAGGCCGCCGCGGGTCAGGGTGGAGGGGGCGGACTTGCGCGGCCGTACGGGGCGCGGGTCCTGCAGTGCGTGGCTCATCAGGCGTTCGCCCCCGAGTACTCCTTGCGGCGCGCGATGATCATGCGTGCGGCGCCGTTGACCAGCAGGGTGAGCAGGAAGAGGACCAGGCCGGAGGCGATGAGCGCGTCGCGCCCGAACTCGTTGGCCTCGTCGAACTTCGCGGCGATGTTCTGGGCGAAGGTGCCGCCGCCCGGGTCGAGCAGGTGCCCGGAGATCAGGAAGCTCGGGGACAGCACGGTGGCGACGGCCATGGTCTCGCCGAGGGCGCGGCCGAGGCCGAGCATCGAGGCGGAGATGACGCCGGAGCGGCCGAAGGGCAGCACCGACATCCGGATGACCTCCCACCGGGTCGCGCCGAGGGCCAGGGCGGCCTCCTCGTTCATGCGCGGGACCTGGAGGAACACCTCGCGGCTGACGCTGGTCACGATCGGCAGGATCATGATCGCGAGCAGGATTCCGACGGTGAACAGGGAGCGGTCCACGCCCACCTGCGTCTTGTCGAAGAGGTACGTGAAGCTCAGGAACTGGTCGAGCCAGGAGGTCAGCCCGCCCAGGTACGGCACCAGGAAGAGGGCGCCCCAGATGCCGTAGACGATGGACGGCACGGCGGCCAGCAGGTCCACGACGTAGGCGAGGGGCGCGGCCAGCTTGCGGGGCGCGTAGTGGGAGATGAAGAGGGCGATGCCGACGGCGATCGGGACCGCGATGACCATCGCGATGATCGAGCTGACGACGGTGCCGTAGAGGAGGACGGCGATGCCGAAGACGGGCGGTTCGCCGGTCGCGTTCCAGTCGAAGGTGGTGAGGAAGTTGCCCTCGTTCTCCGACAGGGCCAGGACGGCCCGGTAGGTGAGGAACACGGCGATTGACGCCATGATCACCAGGAGCAGGATGCCGGAGCCCTTGGAGAGCCCCGAGAAGATCTTGTCACCGGCCTTGCCGGTGGAGCCCGCGCTCCGGGTGACGGGCGGAGCCGTGTCTATCTGTTGTGTGGTGGAAGCCATGGTCTTTCCGGTCTGTGTGGGGGGCGGGCCCCCTGGCGGCGGTGCACCGGATGTCCCCTTGCGGGGGGTGCCCGGGGGCCGGTCCGCCGGAACGGCGGCGGACCGGCACCGGGACGGGGTCAGGACAGCGAGGAGACGATCTCGCGGACCTTGGCGTTGATCTCGGCCGGGATGGGCGCGTAGCCCTTCTCGGAGAGGAGCTTCTGGCCGGCCTCGCTGGCGGTGTAGGTCAGGAAGGACTTGACCGTCGGGAGGGTCTCGGCCTTGTTGCCCTTGTCGCAGACGATCTCGTACGTGACCAGGACGATCGGGTACGCGCCCTCGGCCTTGGTGGTGTAGTCGAGCTTCAGGGCCAGGTCCTTGCCGGTGCCCTCGATCTTGGCGGCGGCGATGGCCTTGGAGGCGTTCTCGGAGGTGGCCTGGACCGGGGCGGAGGCGCCGGTGTTCAGATCGACCGTCTTGATGCTCTGCGAGGAGGCGTACGACAGCTCGAAGTAGCCGATCGCGCCGTCGACCTGCTTGACCTGGGCGGCGACGCCCGCGGAGCCGGAGGCGGCCTGGCCGCCGGGGGCGGGCCACTTCTTCTCGGGCTCGTACGGCCAGTCCTTCTCGGCGGTCTTCGCGAGGTACTTGCCGAGGTTCTGCGTGGTGCCGGAGTCCTCGGAGCGGTGGAAGGCCTGGATCGCCGTGGACGGGAGCTTCACGCCGGGGTTGAGCTTGGCGATGGCCGGGTCGTCCCACTTCTTGATCTTGTCGTTGAAGATCTTGGCGATGGTGGGGGCGTCGAGGGTGAGCTTGTCCACGCCGGAGACGTTGAAGCCGATGGCGATCGGGCCGCCGACCATCGGCAGGTTGATGCCCTGGCCGCCGGTGCAGATCTTCTTCGAGTCCTCGACCTCCTTCGGCTTCAGGGCCGAGTCCGAGCCGGCGAAGCCGACGCTGCCCTGGTTGAAGGCGACGATGCCCTCGCCGGAGGAGGAGGACTTGTAGTTGACCTGGACGCCGGAGCAGGTGGCCATGTAGCCGTTCACCCACAGGTCCATGGCGTTCTTCTGGGCCGAGGAGCCGGAGGCCAGGAGCTGCCCCTTGGCGCCCTCGCAGACCTTGGCGTCGCCGGTGGGCGCCGCAGCGTTGCTGCTGCCGTCCCCGCCCGGCTTGGTGTTCTCGTCCGAACCGCACGCCGTGAGGACCAGGGCGCCGGACACGACGAGGGCCCCGAGGGCGGAGGCACGAAGCCGGTTCTTGCGCTGAAGCTTCACTTTCGGGTGTTCCTTCCAGGAGCCGCCGGTCTCTTCGTTGGTGGCGGCGTGCGTAGAGGACTACAGCTGGGTCAAGGCCTGATGCGCGGAAGGTGGGCTGTTTTCGGCCTCACCGACCCCGTGCACGATTGAAATTAGGCAGATCAGGTGAAGCCGCTGACGGGGGCGAGTGAACGGACGGTGAACCGTGGCGGACGGCCTGGTGAGCCGGTCGGGGAGGGCGCTCCGGAGCGTGACGGTGCGCCGGGCGCGCGCGGCCGGTGGGCTGCGGGGGTCCGGGCGGGGTCCGGGCAGGGGTCCGGGCGGGGCCTGCGCGGGGGCGGCTGGGCAGGAAGGACGTCGGTTTCAGGCCAGGGCGCTGAGGGCCGCGTCGATCAGGGTGCGGTCGGCCGGGTGGGTGAGGCGGGCCCGGGCGGCGGCCGGGGGCAGCCAGCTGACCGCGTCCACCTCGGCGCCGGGTGCGAAGGCGCCGCCGGTGGCCTCGGCCTCCCAGTAGTGCACGGTCTTGGGCCGGCCGGTGCGGTCCTGGTAGCGGGCCGTGGGCAGGGCGGTGCCGAGCAGGCAGGTGTGCCCGGTCTCCTCCCGTACCTCGCGGACGGCGGCCGCGGCGGGCTGCTCGGCGCGCTTGAGCTTGCCCTTCGGGTGCGACCAGTCGTCGTAGCGGGGCCGGTGGACCAGGCAGAACTCGATCCCGCCGGTCGCGGGGGCGCGCCGCCACAGGACGCAGCCTGCGGCGACCACCGGGCCCTGCCCGCCGCCCCGGCTCACGTGGCGGCCTCCGCGCTGACGCCCGAGGGGACCGCCGCGCGCTGCCAGATCCGCTGGAAGTCGTACCGGGCGGCCTCGACCTCGTGCCGCTGGTCGGCGTGCAGCACCCCGAGGGCGTACGCCGTCGCGGGGGCGATGCGGGGGGTGCGGGCCGCGGCGGCGGAGGCCTCGGCGGCGGCGGAGGCGTCCCGGTGCCGGTCGAGGGCCTCGGCGGCCGCGGCCAGCCGGGCGGTGTCCCCGGCCAGGGTCTCCTGGGCGTAGCGGTGGACGCGCAGCAGGCTGCGGACCCGGTGCCAGGGGGCGTCCTGCTGGGCGTCGTCGACGAGCGCCTCGGCGTTGTACGGGTGCCCGGCCCGCAGCAGGGGCAGGTCGGTGACGGCCCCGGCGAGCCGGTCGGCGGCCTGCGCCGCCAGCGGGACGAGCACCTCGTCCGTACGGCCGGCGGCGGCGACCGGGTCGAGCGGCACCTCCGAGGCCAGCACGGCCACGGCGTCCGCGACCGCGTGGAAGCGGGCGGAGCCGAGGGCCTGGAGCCCGGCGGAGTGGGCGCGGGTGCGGGCCAGGGTCAGCTGGCGCTCCAGCAGGGCCGCGGCCCGGGCGGAGCCCACGGTCAGCGAGGACCGGCCGCCGGACCGGGGGAAGGGCACCCCGGGGGCGCCGGCCAGCCGGTGCAGGGCGTCGAGCAGCCGGTGCTGCCGGGCCGCGTACGCGTGCTCGTCGGCCAGGGTCGCGGACAGCCAGGTCAGCTCGGTGCGCAGGGAGTCCGCCCAGGGCGCCTCCGTGACCGGGCGGAAGGTGGCCAGGGAGCTGGCGATCCGGCGGGCCGCGCCGCGCAGCACGTGCGCGGCCTCGCTGCCCTCTGCGGCGTCGGAGCCGCTCTCCTCGTGGAGCCGCAGGCCCCTCAGGAAGGCGGTCGCCTGGGCGCGCAGGTAGGCGCCCAGGACCTCGCCGGACCGGGGATCAAGGTTTGGCTGAGCCACGCCGGCGCCTCCGGGCGTCTATGAGCATCTCCTGTACGTGCCGCAGGGGCTGTCCTTCCGCGTCCGTGCTGTGCCGGGTCCACTCGCCGTCCGGGCCGAGGTGCCAGGAGGACCCGGCGTCGGACATGCCGGTCTCCAGCAGCCGGTCGAGCGCGGCGCGGTGGGCGGGGTCGGTGACCCGGACGAGGGCCTCGATGCGGCGGTCGAGGTTGCGGTGCATCATGTCGGCGCTGCCGAGCCAGATCTCCGGTTCGCCGCCGTTGCCGAAGGCGAAGAGCCGGGAGTGCTCCAGGAAGCGGCCGAGTACGGAGCGGACGCGGATGTTCTCCGAGAGGCCGACGACCCCGGGGCGCACGGCGCAGATCCCGCGGACCCAGATGTCCACCGGGACCCCCGCCTGGGAGGCCCGGTAGAGGGCGTCGACGAGGGCCTCGTCCACGATCGAGTTGACCTTGATGCGGACGTAGGCGGGGCGGCCCGCCCTGTGGTGGGCGACCTCCTTGTTGATCCGGGAGATCAGTCCGTCGCGCAGGGACTTGGGGGCGACGAGCAGGCGCCGGTAGGTCTCGCGGCGGGAGTAGCCCGAGAGCCGGTTGAAGAGGTCGGACAGGTCGGCGCCGACCTGCGGGTCGGCGGTCAGCAGGCCGAGGTCCTCGTACAGCCGGGCGGTCTTGGGGTGGTAGTTGCCGGTGCCGACGTGGCTGTAGCGGCGCAGGGTCTCGCCCTCCTGGCGGACCACCAGCGACAGCTTGCAGTGGGTCTTGAGGCCGACGAGCCCGTAGACGACGTGGCAGCCGGACTCCTCCAGCTTGCGGGCCCACTTGATGTTGGCCTGCTCGTCGAAGCGGGCCTTGATCTCGACGAGGACGAGGACCTGCTTGCCGGACTCGGCGGCGTCGATGAGGGCGTCCACGATGGGGGAGTCGCCGGAGGTGCGGTACAGCGTCTGCTTGATGGCGAGCACGTCCGGGTCGGCGGCCGCCTGCTCCAGGAAGGCCTGCACGGAGGTGGAGAAGCTGTCGTACGGGTGGTGCAGGAGCACGTCGCGCTCGCGCAGGGCCGCGAAGATGTCCGGGGCGGAGGCCGATTCGACCTCGGCGAGGTCGCGGTGGGTGCCGGCGACGAACTTGGGGTACTTCAGCTCGGGCCGGTCGAGCCCGGCTATCCCGAACAGGCCGGTCAGGTCCAGCGGGCCGGGCAGCGGGTAGACCTCGGCGGGGGTGACGTTCAGCTCCTGCACGAGCAGGTCCAGGACGCCCGGGTCGATGGACTCCTCGACCTCCAGGCGCACGGGCGGGCCGAAGCGGCGCCGCATGAGCTCCTTCTCCAGGGCCTGGAGGAGGTTCTCGGCGTCGTCCTCCTCGACCTCCAGGTCCTCGTTGCGGGTCACGCGGAACATGTGGTGGGCCAGCACCTCCATGCCCGGGAACAGCTCCTCCAGGTGCGCGGCGATGACGTCCTCCAGCGGGACGTAGCGCTGCGGGGAGGCCTCCAGGAAGCGGGACAGCAGCGGCGGGACCTTGACGCGCGCGAAGTGGCGGTGGCCGCTGACGGGGTTGCGGACCACGACCGCGAGGTTCAGGGAGAGCCCGGAGATGTACGGGAAGGGGTGCGCGGGGTCCACGGCCAGCGGGGTGAGCACCGGGAAGATGCGGTTGCGGAAGAGGGTGAACAGGCGGGCCTGCTCCTTCTCCGTCAGCTCCGGCCAGCGGATCAGCTCGATGCCCTCCTCGGCGAGGGCGGGGGAGACGTCCTGCTGGTAGCAGGCGGCGTGCCGGGCCATGAGCTCGCGGGAGCGGGTCCAGATCTGCTCCAGCACCTCGCGGGGCTGGAGGCCGGAGGCCGAGCGGGTGGCGACGCCGGTCGCGATGCGGCGCTTGAGGCCGGCCACGCGGACCATGAAGAACTCGTCGAGGTTGCTCGCGAAAATCGCGAGGAAGTTAGCCCGTTCGAGGAGCGGGGTGCCCGGGTCCTCGGCCAGTTCGAGCACGCGCTCGTTGAAGGCGAGCCAGCTGCGCTCGCGGTCGAGGAAGCGGCCGGTGGGGAGCTCGCCGCCGTCGGTGTCGTCCTCGTACGCGTCGAGATCCGCGTCCAGGTCCGGTTCGAGCTCGGACAGGGGGGCGGCGGAGACGGTGCGGGGGCGGTGCGCGGCTATGGAACCGACGGAGGGCTGGACGTGCTGGGTGGGCTGGACCGGGACCTCGGCGCTGCTCTGCTGGCTCATACCTCCATTCTTCCGCGCGCGCGGGAGTACAGGCGCGTCGGAATTCCCGGAGGTCAGCCGGAGGGCGGGCCGGGGGCGGGAGGGGGCGGCGGGCTGCATGGCGCGAGCGTCGCAAGCGTTGCTGAATACCCGGTTAATGGCGCGTAGCGCCCAGGGAGCGCCCACCCCAAGCCGTGACCTTCCCGTGTCCTTCGCCGGTGGGGTGGGCGGGCGGGGTGGGCGCGGGCGGGTGGGCGCCGGGCGGGGTCCGCTGCGCGCACGGTGCGCTCAGTCGCCGCGCAGGCTGTATGCGTCAGGACTCCGTGCGGTACATGAGGTCGACCTCGTGGGTCGTGAAGCCCATGCGCTCGTACACGGCCAGGGCCGCCGGGTTGTCGGCGTCGACGTACAGCATCGCGGTCGGCAGGCCCGCGGCGGCGAGGTGGCGCAGGCCGATGGCCGTGAGGGCCTTGCCGAGGCCGCCGCCCTGCGCGTCGGGCAGCACCCCGACGACGTACACCTCGCCCAGCTGCTCCTCCGTGTGGACCTTCGTCCAGTGGAAGCCCACCAGCCGGCCGTCCCGCTCGGCGAGGAAGAAGCCCTTCGGGTCGAACCACGGCTGCGCCTTGCGGTCGTCCAGGTCCCGCTGGACCAGCGCGCCCTGTTCGGGGTGGTGCGCGAAGGCGGCGGCGTTGGCGGCGAGCCAGGCGGCGTCGTCCCCGCCGGGGTTGAAGGTGCGTACGGTCACCCCGTCGGGGAGGACCGGTTCGGGGACCGGGGTCCCGTCGTCCAAGGGGCGCCGCAGCTGGCGCAGTTCGCGGAAGAGGGTCAGGCCGAGGACCTGCGCGAGGTGACGGGCGGCCGATTTGCCCCCGTGTGCCCAGACTCGGAGCCTTTTGCCGGAGGAGGCCAAGAGGGCGGTGCCCAGGGCGCGTCCGTGGCCGCGGCCGCGCAGCGCCGGGTGGACGACCAGTTCGGCGGCCGGGGCCTCGACCGGGTCGGTGTCCTCCAGCTGCGCGTACCCGGCGAGGCGGCCGTGGTCGGTGAGGAGGAAGTGCCGGATGCCCTCGCGGCGCCCGCCGTGCAGCTGGAGCCTGCCCTGTTCGGAGACGGCGGTGGTGCCGTCGGTGCGGGCCGCCTCCGCCAGCAGTCCGAGGACCGCGTCGGCCTGTTCGTGGGTCAGCTCCTCGAGCTCCTGGATCTGCCGTCCGGGCTCCAGTGCCGCTGCTGCGTCAGTCATACGAGGAGCCTAAGCCGACCGGGCCGCCGTCCGGGGTACGGCCAGCCGCAACCGGGTCGTAACCCGCTACCCCCTGGTAGTGCTACGCGCGTTGAACGTAGGCTGCGCTCGCGATTTCATGCGCCGCGCGCATTTTCGATCGTACGAACCTCCCAGTCGTATCGCTGTCCGCAAAGGGGAACAGATGTCAGCGAACACACAACGACCTCGCCGGGCCCGCCGGTTGACCGCCGCCGCACTCGCCGTCTCCGCCGGTGCGGGCGCCCTGATCGTGGCCGCCCTGCCCGCCGGGGCGACCGGTACCGCGGACTCCGCCGCCAAGACCGGGCGTCTGGTCGATGTGCAGCTGCTGTCCATCAACGACCTGCACGGCACCCTGGAGCCCCCGCAGGGCTCCTCCGGCAACATCACCGAGCTCCAGCCGGACGGCACCACCAAGGCCGTCCCGGCCGGCGGCGTCGAGTACCTCGCCACCGCGCTGCGCACCGCCCGCGAGGGCAAGACCCACACCGTCACGGCCGCCGCGGGCGACATGATCGGCGGCAGCCCGATGCTGTCCGGCCTGTTCCACGACGAGCCGACCATCGAGGCGATGAACAAGTTCGGCCTCGACGTGACGAGCGTGGGCAACCACGAGTTCGACGAGGGCCGGGACGAGCTGCGCCGCATGGCGTACGGCGGCTGCCACCCGACCGAGGGCTGCTTCGAGTACGGCAAGACCTTCGAGGGCGCGCAGTTCCCGTACCTCGCGGCGAACGTCACCGACGTGAAGACCAAGCGCCCCCTGATGTCCCCCACCTGGGTGTGGAAGAAGGACGGCGTCAAGATCGGCTTCATCGGCGTGACCCTGGAGGGCACCCCGGACGTCGTCACCGCCGAGGGCGTCAAGGGCCTCAAGTTCGGCGACGAGGTCGAGACGATCAACAAGTACGCCAAGGAGCTCAACGCCCAGGGCGTGAAGTCGATCGTGGCCCTGATCCACGAGGGCGGCCTGCCCGCCTCGGGCGCGTACAACTACGACTGCAACACCCCGGGCGCCGGCGCCGGCATCTCGGGCGCGATCGTGGACATCGCCAAGAACGTGGACGCGAAGGTGGACGCGCTGGTCACCGGCCACACCCACCAGGCGTACGCCTGCAGCATCCCGGACCCGGCGGGCCAGCCGCGCACGGTGACCTCCGCCGCCTCCCTGGGCCGGCTGTACACCGAGACCACGCTGACCTACGACCGCGCCACCAAGGACATCGTCCGTACGGCGGTCAAGTCGGCCAACCACGTCGTGCACCGCGACCAGCCGAAGGCCGCGGACATGAGCGAGCTCATCTCCCGCTGGAACGAGCTGGCCGCCCCGGTCGCCAACCGCCCGGTCGGCTACATCTCCGGCGACATCAACGGCCGCGGCGCGACCACCCCGGAGAAGCCGCTCGGCGACCTGATCGCGGACGCGCAGCTGGAGGCCCTGGCCCCGGCTGCCAAGGGCGGTGCGCAGCTGGCCGTCATGAACCCGGGCGGCATCCGCTCGGACCTGGCGTTCAAGGCCTCCGGGGCCGAGGGCGACGGTGTGGTGACCTTCGGCGAGGCCTTCACGGTCCAGCCCTTCACCAACATGATGAACGTCGTGGACCTGACCGGCGCGCAGCTGGTCACCATGCTCCAGCAGCAGGTCACCGGCCCGGTCAACGGCCCTAACCCGAAGATCCTCCAGGTCTCGAAGGGCTTCACGTACACCCTGGACCTGACCAAGGCGGGTGCCGACCGCATCGTCCTGGACTCGGTCAAGCTGAACGGCCAGCCCCTGGACCCGGCGAAGACCTACCGCGTCGCGATGAACGAGTTCCTCGCGGGCGGCGGTGACGGCTTCACCGTCCTGAAGGAGCACAAGAACAAGCTCGTGGGCGCCTCCGACCTGGACGTGTTCAACGAGTACCTGGGCAAGCACTCCTCGCCGGCCAACCCGATCGTGCCGCCCGCGGCCGACCGGATCACGGTCGTCAAGTAGGACCCCGGAACGGAGGGGCGGCGGACCGCGGCGGCGGTCCGGCGCCCCTCTTCCGTTTTTCTGTGTACTGACGGGTAGTCAGGGGTGTCGTGTGCACGACATACTCCCGCCCATGAGTCTGAGCCTGAGCCCCCGCCTGGACCGGCGCACGCTGCTCGTCGGGACCCTGGCCGCCGGCGCCGCCGCAGCCCTGGGCGCCCCCGCCGCCCGTGCCTCCGCCGCCACCGCGGCCCTGCCCGGCGTACGGGACTGGATGGCCGCCCTGCCCGCGGCCACCCCGCTCCAGCGGCTGACGATCCCCGGCACCCACGATTCCGGGGCCCGGCACGGCGGCCTGTACGTGGCCTGCCAGAACACCTCCGTGGCCGAGCAGCTGAACGCCGGAATCCGCTTCCTCGACGTCCGCTGCCGGGTGACCGGCGGCTCCTTCGCCATCCACCACGGCGCGTACTTCCAGAACCTCATGTTCGGCGACGTCCTGGTGGCCTGCCGGGACTTCCTCGCGGCCCACCCCGGCGAAACCGTGCTCATGCGGGTCAAGCAGGAGTACTCCGAGGACAGCGACGCGGGCTTCCGCGCGGTCTTCGACGACTACCTCGACCGCCGCGGCTGGCGCCCGCTCTTCCGCATCGACCCCGCCCTGCCCCTGCTCGGCCAGGCCCGCGGCCGGGTGGTGCTGCTCGCCGACAACGGCGGGCTGCCGGGGGTGCGGTACGGGTCCGGGGAGCTCTTCGACATCCAGGACGACTACATGGCCGAGCCGTTCGCCAAGCGCGGGAAGATCGAGAACCACTTCCGCCGGGCCGTGCAGCAGCCCGGGAAGCTCTTCGTGAACTACACCAGCACGGCCGCCCTGCTGCCGCCCCGCTGGAACTCCGACCGGCTCAACCCGCAGGTGCACGGGTTCGTCGACGGGGGCGAGATGGCCGGCCGCACCGGGCTCGGCATCGTCCCCATGGACTTCCCGAACACCCGGTCCGGCCTGGTCGAGGCCCTGCTCCGGCACAACCCGTTCTAGCCCGGCCCGTCCCCCTCCGCCGCGCCCGGCAGGGCCGGCGGGGGAGTCGGCGCCCCCGGCAGCCGCAGTACGGCCACCGTGCCCGGGCCCGGGTCGGCCGGGCGCAGCTCCGCCGTGCCGCCGGCCCTGGTGACCGTACGGGCCACGATGGACAGGCCCAGTCCGCTGCCGGGCAGGGCGCGGGCCGAGGGGGAGCGCCAGAAGCGCTCGAAGACGTGCGGCAGGTCCTCGGCGGCGATGCCCGGGCCGTGGTCGCGGACCGTCAGCTCACCCGCGCGCAGGGCCACCTCGACGGCTCCCGCGGGCGGGCTGAACTTGACCGCGTTGTCGAGCACGTTGACCACCGCGCGCTCCAGCGCCGCCGGCTCGGCCCGGACGTACCAGGGCTCCAGAGCGGCCGTGATGCGCAGTTCGGGGCCGCGCAGCCGGGCCCGGGACAGGGCGTGCTCCGCGATCTCGTGCAGGGCCACCACCCGCAGCCGCGCCGGGACGGCGGCATCCGGGCGGGACAGCTCCTGGAGGTCCCCGATCAGTGCGGCCAGCTCGGTCATCTGCGCCTTCACCGAGGCCAGCAGCTCCCGCCGGTCGTCGGGGGGCAGGGCCCGGCCGGTCTCCTCGCTGCGGGAGAGCAGTTCGATGTTGGTGCGCAGGGAGGTCAGCGGGGTGCGCAGCTCGTGCCCGGCGTCGGCGATCAGCTGGGCCTGCCGGTCCCGGGCGGAGGCCAGGGCCGCGGTCATCGAGTTGAAGGACCGCGACAGCCGGGCGATCTCGTCCTCGCCCCCGTCGGGGATCCGGACCGTCAGGTCCTCGGTACGGGCGATGTGCTCGACGGCCGCGGTCAGCTCGTCCACGGGCCGCAGCCCGGTACGGGCCACCCACAGCCCCGCCGCCCCGGCGCCGACCACCCCGAGCCCGCCGACGAGCAGCAGCACCCAGGCGAGGGTGGACAGCGGCTTGTCCACGTCGGACAGCGGGCGGGCCACGGAGATGGCGATGGGCTGCTCGTTCGCCCCGATGTCCACGCGCGCGGGCACGGTGTAGACGCGCAGCCGGGTGCCGTCGGTGGCGTACGAGTCGTAGAGCGTGGGCCCGAGCCGGCCCGCGGCGACCTCGGTGTCGGTCTTCGTGACCCGGGGCGCCAGCAGCCCGTCGACCAGGCAGCTCTCGCCGGTCGGGGAGACGAGCTGCACGGAGGCGCTGAGGTTGCTCTTGATCCGGCCGGGCAGGGGCGGGGTCTGCTGGCAGCCGTTGCGGACCTGGTCGACGACGTTCGTCGAGCGCAGCGAGGCGTCGAGCTGCTCCCGCAGCTGGGCCCGCACCATGAACCAGCAGACCGTGGCCACCGCGGCCACCGCGAAGGCCACCGCCCCCGCCACCAGGATCGCCAGCCGCGAGCGCAGCGGCAGCGCCCGGAAGCGCCGCACGGGGCTCACTCCTGGCCGCCGCTCTCGCCGGCGCCGCCGCCCTCGCCGGAGCGCAGGGCGTAGCCGACCCCGCGGACGGTGTGGACGAGCCGGGGCCCGCCGTTCGCCTCGGTCTTGCGGCGCAGGTACATCACGTACACGTCCAGGGAATTGGAGCTGGGCTCGAAGTCGAAGCCCCACACGGTCTTGAGGATCTGCTCGCGGGTCAGGACCTGGCGGGGGTGCGCGAGGAACATCTCCAGCAGGGTGAACTCGGTACGGGTCAGCTCCACCGGCCTGCCGCCGCGGGTGACCTCGCGGGTGGCCAGGTCCATCCGCAGGTCGGCGAAGGTCAGCACGTCCTCGTCCGGGTCCTCCCGGCCGGCGGGGGCGGTGTAGCGGCTGCGCCGCAGCAGGGCCCGGATCCGGGCGAAGAGCTCGTCGAGCTCGAAGGGTTTGACGAGGTAGTCGTCGGCGCCGGCGTCGAGTCCGGTGACCCGGTCGCCGACGGTGTCGCGGGCGGTGAGCATGAGGACGGGCGTGACCGAGCCGGCGGCGCGCAGCCGGCGGGCGGCGGTCAGCCCGTCCATGCGGGGCATCTGGACGTCGAGGACGATCAGGTCGGGCCGGTAGGCGTCGGCCTTCTCCAGGGCCTCGAACCCGTCGGCGGCGGTCTCCGTGCCGTACCCCTCGAAGGCGAGGCTGCGGCGCAGGGCCTCGCGGACGGCGGGCTCGTCGTCGACGATCAGGATGCGCTGCTGTTCGCCTTCGGTGGAGGTCATCGTGCGCTCGTCTTCTTCCTCTGGACCGGACGGGTGGACGGCTGCTCCCCACCCTCGCACGGCGGACCGGGAGGGGCCGAAAGGACTGCCTAGTAGCCGGTGCCGAACCCGTCGAAGCCGCCGCCGTCCTGCGAGGACCCGGAGCCCGAGCCGGAGCCGTCCGTACCGGAGCCGCCGTCGCCGCCGCTGCGGAGGTGGTCGAGGTCGGCCTTGACGGTGTTGACGGGGATGGCGAAGCCGAGTCCGACGCTGCCTGCGCTGCCGCCGCCGGTGGAGGGGGAGTAGATCGCGGAGGGCATTCCGACGATCTCGCCGTTCATGTTGATGAGGGCGCCGCCGGAGTTGCCGGGGTTGAGGGAGGCGTCGGTCTGGATGGCCTTGTACGAGGTGGTGTCCGAGCCGGTGTCCCCGTTGAACTGGCGCCCGCCGAAGGAGAACGGCCAGCCCTCCTCCCCGCCGCCCTGCTGCTGCCGGGGCGCGCCGCCCTCGGACTTGGGGACGGTGACCTCGCGGTCGAGGGCGGAGACGATCCCGCTGGTGACGGTGCCGGTGAGGCTGTCGGGGGAGCCGATGGCGACCACCTGGTCGCCGACCTTGACCTGGTCGGAGTCGCCGAGCTTGGCCGGGGTGAGCCCCTTCGCCCCCTTCAGCTTGATCAGGGCGAGGTCCTTGGAGGGGTCGGTGCCCACGATCTCGGCCTCGTACTTCTTGCCGTCGCTCAGGGTGACCTGGACCTGGCCGGCGCCCTCGACCACGTGGTTGTTGGTGACGACCTCCCCGTCGGCGGTGATGACGATCCCGGAGCCGACGGACTGGCCGCCGCCCTTCCTGGTGTCGATCCGCACGACGGAGGGGCTGACTTCCTCGGCGACCCCGCGGACCGTGCCCGCGGTGGACTGGGAGACGTTCGTTCCGGTGAAGCCGGAGTCGCTGCCGGAGCCCTCGGTGCCGAGGAACTGCTGGACCCCGGCGGCGGTCGCGCCGCCGACCACGGCGGCCGCGAGGGCCACGGCGGTCAGCAGGGCCACCGGCCGCTTCATCCGCGGCGCGGGGGCCGCGGCGGCCGCCCCGGCGGTGCCTGCGGCCGGGGGAGCGGGCGGGGCCGGGGGGACGGTCTCCCCCCGGAGGACCGGGGGCTGCCCCTCGTGGGCCTCGAACCAGCCGGGAGCGGCCGGGGGGTACGCGGGCGGCGGCGGGTAGCCGGACCCCTGGGCGGACCGGTGGCGGCCGCGGGCCCACTGCTCTCCCCGGGGCTCCTGCTGCCCGTACCGGGTGCGGTACGGGTCCTGGGGCTGCTGCTGCGGGGTCGGCTGGTGCTCCTGGGCGGCGGGGTCGCCTTCGCGGCGGTGGCTCTCGGTCATGGATCAGACTCTGGCCGTCAAGGATGAGAGCTTCCTGAGTGCCGGCTGAGAAGCCCGACAGAACCGCGTATGCCCGATATAAAGGCCGCCCCGGGGTCCTGCGGGGGCGGCGGCCTCAGGAGGGGTTGCAGCCGCAGGAGCGGCGGACGACCAGTGCCGAGGGGAACTGCTTGAGCCGCTCGCGGCGCGAGCCGGCCACCCGCAGCCCGTCGTCGAGGACCAGGTCGACGGCGGCCCGCGCCATCGCCGGGCGGTCCGAGGCGACGGTGGTCAGCGGCGGATCGGTCAGCCCGGCTTCCTTGACGTCGTCGAAGCCGGCGACGGCCAGCTCCGTGGGCACGTCGATGCGCAGCTCGCGCGCGGCCCGCAGGACGCCGATGGCCTGGTCGTCGGTGGCGCAGAAGATCGCCGGCGGCCGGTCCGGTCCGGCCAGCACCTCGAGCGCGACCCGGTAGGCGTCGTAGCGGTTGTACGGGGCCTCGAAGAGGCGGCCCTCGACCGAGCGGCCGGACTCCAGCATGGCCCGCCGCCAGCCCTCCACGTGGTCGGCGACGGGGTCGCCCACGGAGGGGGTGTTCTCGATGCCGCCGATGCAGGCGACGTACGCGTGCCCGTGCTCCAGCAGGTGACGGGTGGCGAGCTGGGCGCCGCCGATGTCGTCCGTCACGACCGCGACGTCGTCGATGGCCTCGGGGCGCTCGTGCAGCAGCACCACCCGGGCGTCCCAGGCCTCGATCTCGCTCGCGGCCTGCTCGCTCATGCCCTGGCTGACCAGGATCAGCCCGGAGACCCGCATCCCGAGGAAGGCCCGCAGGTAGTGGACCTCGCGCTCGGTGCGGTAGTCGGAGTTCCCGACGAGGACCATCTTCCCGCGCTCGGCGGCGGCCTGCTCGACCGCGTGCGCCATCTCCGCGAAGAAGGGCTGGCGGGCATCCGGGACGATCATGCCTATGAGGTCCGTGCGCCGGGAGGCCATGGCTTGGGCCACCCGGTCGGGCCGGTAGCCCAGGTCCTTGATCGCTGCGAGTACACGCTCGCGCGTGGCCGGGGCGACCGGCCGGGGTCCGTTGTTGATGACGTAGCTCACGACCGCGGTAGAGGTACCCGCCAGTCGCGCTACGTCATCCCGCGTCACCTTGGCCACGCGCGAGAGTCTACGCGGGGTGACCTACCTCTGGGCAGGGCGTCCTGCGGTGTGGACGGTCACGCCGCCGTCCTCCGTCCGGGTGATGGCCTCCGCGGCCCTGGTGACGGCCTGGGTGCGGGCCTCCTCGGCGGCCCGCTCGACCTTCTCCGGGGTGACGAAGCGGTAGCCGACGTTGCGGACGGTGCCGATCAGGGACTCGTGCTCGGGGCCGAGTTTGGCGCGCAGCCGGCGGACGTGGACGTCGACCGTCCGGGTGCCGCCGAAGTAGTCGTACCCCCACACCTCCTGGAGGAGCTGGGCCCGGGTGAAGACCCGGCCCGGGTGCTGCGCGAGGTACTTGAGCAGCTCGAACTCCTTGAAGGTCAGGTCCAGGACCCGGCCCTTGAGCTTGGCGCTGTACGTGGCCTCGTCCACCGAGAGGTCGCCGTTGCGGATCTCCATCGGGGAGTCGTCCGAGCCGAGCTGGCGGCGGCCGGTCGCCAGCCGGAGCCGGGCCTCGACCTCGGCCGGGCCGGCGGTGTCCAGCAGGACGTCGTCGATGCCCCAGTCCGCGGTGACGGCGGCCAGGCCGCCCTCGGTCACCACGAGGATCAGGGGGCAGCCGGGGCCGGTGGAGCGCAGCAGCTGGCACAGGGAGCGGACCTGCGGGAGGTCCCGGCGGCCGTCGATGAGGATCACGTCGGCGCCGGGGGTGTCCACCAGGGCGGGGCCCTCGGCGGGCGCCACGCGGACGCTGTGCAGCAGCAGGCCGAGGGCGGGCAGCACCTCGGTCGAAGGCTGGAGGGCGTTGGTCAGCAGCAGCAGGGAGCTCATCGCCGACCACCTGCCCGGGTCGGGTGTTCGTCGTGCTCGTGCATGTTTCGCTGGCCCATCACGTCGGTTCCTCCTCGGTCCCGTCGAGGACTGTCGCGGCACTGCTTCGTACGGTGTGCGGGTCCGCTGTTCGCGGTGTGTTCAACGCGCTGAAAGCACAAAAGGACCCGGGGGCAACGTTGCCCGGATCCTCTGCCCAGCAGAATAGCCCACCGGCCTGCGGCCCAGCAGGCCGATCGCACACGGTTTCTGTCGCCTGGGTCACGTCGCCCGGCGGCCGGCCGCGGGGAGACCGGGCCCGCGCGGCGATCGGGCGGAGCGGAGCGGAACGGGGGCCGGGCCCGCCGGCGGGGGCGGAGGCGTCATCATGGAGGTTGCGCATCGCCCGTCGGGCGGGACGAAAGGAGCTGCTGTGGCAGCGGGAACCATCCGCTACTGGGCGGCGGCCAAAGCCGCAGCCGGCACCGCGGAGGAGCCGTACTCCGCCGAGACCCTGGCAGAGGCCCTGGACGCGGTCCGCGACCGCCACCCCGGTGAGCTGACCGCCGTACTGAAGCGCTGTTCCTTCCTGGTCGACAGCGACCCCGTCGGCACCCGCAGCCACGGCTCGGTGCGCCTGTCCGAGGGCGGCACCGTCGAGGTGCTCCCGCCCTTCGCGGGCGGGTGAGCGGGACCCCATGAGTACGCCGCCCACGCCGCCTGCGCCCGACACGCCCCCCGAGCCCGACCCGTACGCGACCCAGACCTGGTCCTCCGACACCTGGGACACCTCGTACCAGCCGGTCCAGCCCCCGGCTCCCGAGCCGGCGCCGGAGCAGTACCCCGGCCAGTACCAGGGGTACCCCGGGTACCAGGAGCAGCAGCCCTACGCGTACGGGTACCCGGAGCAGCCGCAGCACCAGTACCAGCAGCACCAGCAGTACCCACAGCAGTACCCGCAGCCGCAGCACCAGCAGCAGCCCGCGCCCGTCGCCTACGACGAGGCGCCGTACGTGCCGGCCCAGCCGGACCCGGTCGCCGGGGCCGCGCAGGAGACCCCGGCCCAGGACGCCCCCGCGTACGGCGAACCCGCCTACTCCCCGCCCACCCTCGGCGGCAGCACCCGCATAAGGGACCCCAAGGAGGCCCGCGCGGCCGGCCGGTCGCCGATCATCGACCCCGGTCCGCAGTCCGCGCTGCTCACCGCCGCGCTCGGGCTGCTGATGGCGGGGGCCGCGGCGGTCGGCCAGCTCGCGCTGCTCGTACCGCTGGTGCTGCTCCAGGCCCTGACCGCGGCCGGCTGGTTCCGGCTCAACGGCATGTGGCCCGCCCGCCAGGGCATCGCGCTCGCCTTCGCGGGCGGCCTGGTCGCGGACGCGGCCGTGCTGGCCGTCGCGGAGGAGCACGCCGCCGGCGCCGTGATCGGCACCCTCGGCGCCTGGGTGGTCCTCACCCTCGTGCTCCAGCTGCGCAGCCGCGCCTCGGCCGACGAGCGCGTGTACGGGCTGATGGCGAGCACGGCCTCGGCCGCCCTCGCGATCATCTGCACGGGCTACCTGGCCGCCGACCCGGACGCCGTGACCGTGGGCGCGGCGGCCGTGGCCGTGGCGGCCGTGGTGCGGGCGCTGCCGCTGCCGGCGGTCCCGTCGGTGCTGGCCGCGCTCGGGTCGGCGGCGGGCGCCGGGATCCTCGCCGGCGGACTCGTCGGCATCGGTGCGGGCGGGGCCCTGGTGGGGCTCGCGGCCGGGGTGTGCGCCCTGGTCGGCCTGCGGGTGGCGGCCTACGACTACCCGTCGAAGTTCGTGCACATGACGGCCGGGGTCGCGCTGCCGCTGGCGGTGGCCGCGCCCGTGGTCCAGCTGATCGGCCGGGTCGTCACCGGCTGAGGCCCCGCCGGGGGCCCGGCGGGCCCCTCCACGCCCCGGGCCGTCGCGGCCCGGGGCAACCATCGGCGCCGAATCCGCATCCCCTTCGGTGTCCGGGGTATTCGAGTCGGTGTCCGGATCCGTGTCCGAAAACGGCATCCGGCCCGGGCCCCGCGGGCGCCGGTCCCGGGTCCGGCATCGAGGGGGAACCCGTGCGCATACCGCGCGTCCTGCGCTTCGTCCTGGCCGTGGCGGCCGTGCTCGCCGTCCTGCTCGTCGCGGCCGACCGCCTGGCGGAGTCCTACGCCGAGCGGAAGCTCGCCGACCGGGTCCGCATCGGCTCCGGCACGGTGGCGGGCACGGAGGTGGAGATCGGCGGGTTCCCCTTCCTGACGCAGGCGCTGGAGCGCCGGTTCGACCGGGTCGACGCCACGCTGAGCGGGGTCGAGACCCGCAGCTCCTCGGGGCGCCCGGTCAGGATCACCCGCATCGGGGCCCGCTTCCACGGGGTCGCGGTGGACGGCGACTACTCCGGGGCCACGGCCGCCCGCGTGGACGGCGAGGTGTTCCTCTCGTACGCGGACCTCACCCGCGCCTCCCGCGGCGGCGTGACGGTGGCCTACGGCGGCTCCCCGGGCCGGGTGAAGGTGACCGCCTCGATCGGCATCCTGGGCCGGACCCTGTCCCGCAGCGTGGTCTCCGCGGTCTCCCTCGACGGCGGCGACACCGTGCGGGTGCGGGCGGACCGGGTGCCCGGCGAGGGGATCCCCGGACTGGAGCAACTGGTGCGCGAGAAAACGGACTTCGACCGCCGCATCGAGGGCCTCCCGAAGGGGCTGCGGCTGGGTTCGGTGACGGCCGACGCGGAGGGCGTACGGGCCACCCTGACCGGGCAGGATGTCCCCCTGGGCGGCTGAAGGGCCCGTGGATACAGGGTCCTGGCCGCATAGTGAGACGGGTGCGTCCGCACCTCAGATGCCCGACCCCGCGGAAGCGCCCGGGAGCGGTCCGGAGACCCCGCGGGAGCCGGTGGAACTCGGCTTCCATTTCACTATCCGGACGATCCTGTCTCGCTATATGACACACCGGTGACAGGGCGGCCGATTCGTCCCTACGATCCATGGCTATGAAGCGACAGCAGGCGGACCTCACGAAGCGGCGGGCAGTAGACCTGTGCCGCGTCGCCGCCATGCTCTGTCGCTCGATGTGAGCGCAGCCGCACCCGAGCCTTCCGCTCCCGGGCGCATCCGCTCCCGTCGGCCGGATCCCGGCCTCCCCGCGTGACCGCACCCGCCTCCTGCCACCCCTGCGCCGCCGTGCCCAGGACGGCCGAGCGCACCCGTAAGCACGCACCGCAGCAGCACCCGCAGCACTGCACCGCCCGCCGCACACTGCCCCGGAGGAGAACACCATGAGCCGCAGCGACGTCCTCGTAGACGCCGACTGGGTCGAGGCCCACCTGGACGACGCGAACGTCGTCATCGTCGAGGTCGACGAGGACACGGCCGCCTACGACAAGAACCACATCCGCAACGCCGTCCGGATCGACTGGAAGCAGGACCTCCAGGACCCGGTCCGCCGCGACTTCGTCGACCAGGAGGGCTTCGAGAAGCTCCTGTCGGCCAAGGGCATCTCCAACGACGACACCGTGGTGCTCTACGGCGGCAACAACAACTGGTTCGCCTCGTACGCCTACTGGTACTTCAAGCTCTACGGCCACCAGGACGTGAAGCTCCTCGACGGCGGCCGCAAGAAGTGGGAGCTCGACTCCCGCGACCTGGTCGACGGCGCCGAGGTCCCGCAGCGCCCGGCCACCGAGTACAAGGCCAAGGCCCAGGACACCTCCATCCGCGCCTTCCGCGACGACGTCGTGGCCGCGATCGGCGCCAAGAACCTGGTCGACGTCCGCTCGCCCGACGAGTTCTCCGGCAAGCTGCTCGCCCCGGCGCACCTCCCGCAGGAGCAGTCGCAGCGCCCCGGCCACGTGCCGAGCGCCCGCAACATCCCGTGGTCGAAGAACGCCAACGACGACGGCACCTTCAAGTCGGACGAGGAGCTGACCGCCCTCTACCAGGAGGAGCAGGTCGACCTGGCGAAGGACACCATCGCCTACTGCCGCATCGGCGAGCGCTCCGCGCTGACCTGGTTCGTCCTGCACGAGCTGCTCGGCCAGGAGAACGTCAAGAACTACGACGGCTCGTGGACCGAGTACGGCTCCCTGGTCGGCGTGCCGATCGAGCTCGGCGCCAACAAGTAAGACCACCTCTTCTCCAGGACAGGACAGAGAACATGTGCGGAGCACAGATCGGCGGACCCGACGTCTCGACGCTGAAGCCGGGCGAGACGGCCATCCAGGGCCAGGTCACCAAGGGCGGCGAGCCCGTGTCCGGCTACGTCCGGCTGCTGGACGGCGGCGGTGAGTTCACCGCCGAGGTGCCCACCTCGGCCACCGGCCAGTTCCGGTTCTACGCCGCCCCCGGCGAGTGGACCCTCCGGGCCCTCATCCCCGGCGGCACGGCCGACCGCAAGGTCGTCGTGACCGAGACGGGCAGCCTGACGGACGTGGCCATCGCGGTCTGAACCGTCTGCAGCACCGATTGACCGGCCGAAGGGCCGCACCCCCGGGGGTTGGACGCCACTGGACCGGGGTGCGGCCCTTCGTGCCGTCCGCGGGCGGGTGCCGGGGCCGGGCGCCGCGGCCTACGCTGGAGGCATGTACGCCCGGCGCCGGCGCGCGTATTTCCTGATGATGGGCGGCTGCCTCGTCCTCTTCGTCTCCGCCTGGTCCTTCGTGCGGCTCTTCTCGGTCGGGGCGGCGGTGGCGATGTGCGCGGTCGCGATGGTGATCCCCCCCGGTGGCCGCGATCGCCGCGAACCGGCGGGGCCCGGACGACCGCTGGTGGGACGACCCCTCGGGGGACCCGAAGTCCGACGAGTGGTGGGACGAGCTCGACGGCAAGCGGCGGCCGGGCGGACCGGACGCCCCCGGCGGGCCCGCGGGCCCCGGAGGCGATACTGATCCGTGATGATCGGGATCGCTGATCTGTGCGAACGTTAAGGGTCTTTGGTGGCGCGGGCGGGATGCCCGTGCCCCTGCGTCCTGTGGGGGGACCCCTTTGTCGGCAGATCAGAGCGCCTTCGAGGCGCAAGTAGAGCCCGAGAAGCAGGCGGATCCGGACACACCGGAATTCTCGCCCGCAAAGCCGCGCCGAAAGTTCGCCGTCCGCCGCCGCACGGTGGCCCTCATCGCCGCCGCGGCCGCCCTCGGCACCCTGTCCGGCACGGCCACCGGCTACGCCGTCCAGATCGACCGCGCCCCGACCCCGCTCCCGCCTCTGGCCCAGCCGGAGGTCCCGGCCCCGAAACTCCGCCCGCCCACGGACGCCACCACCGTCCGCTCGGTGAACGCGCACCGCTGGCACCGCACGGACGGCGACCTGTCCAAGCTGCTGGTGCCGGTGCCGCGGGGGGTCGAGAAGGTCCACTCCGGCTACATGCCTGTGGACGAGTACGCGGACTGGTACTACACGTACCCCTCCGCAGGACTGGGCAGCCTGGTCAACTACGACGTGCGCCGGATCGCCCGGGCCGGCTGGAAGCCGAGCGGCAGCCGCTCCGTCGACGTCGTGCTCCACCAGTTCTCCAACCGGTCCGGGGCGTACGAGTTCCACCGCGAACAGGCCGCGTACGAGGCGACCAAGGAGCACGCGGGCAAGCCCGGCAAGCGCGTCCCCGGAGTCCGGCACGCGGACGGCCTGTACTGGCTGTTCAAGAAGTCCGAGCCCGGCTACCTGCCCCTGCGGTACGCCCGCGCCCGGGTCCTCCAGGGCGATGTCGTGGTCGACGTGGAGATCACCGACGGCCGCAGGGACATCTCCGAACGGGACCTGCTGGCCCTCGTCAAGAAGCAGTTGGAGCGGTTGTGACCGAGACCCCCCGCCCCGTGCCCGCCCCGGCTGAGCCCCGCCCCGGACCCCGCCGCAGGCGGGCCCCCGCCCTCGCCGGCGCGCTGGCCCTCGCCCTGCTCGGCGGCGGCGCCTGGGGCCTCGACCTGCTCGGCGACGCCGACCGCAGCGCGCCCACCGCCTACTGGGCCCCGATCGGAGCGCCAGAACCGGACGGCGCCCGCGCGACGCCCCCGACCGTGCCCCCGTCCGCCGCCACGGCCCTGCTCCTGCCCGTCCCCCCGGGCTTCACCCCGGGACCGGACCTGGAGGACAAGGGCAACAGCTACGGCCTGTCCGGCCGCGCGGCCCTGGACGTGCTCCGGGAGTCCACCCGCACGATGCCCGCACAGCGGCGCAAGGAGCTCCTCAAGACCTACCGGAAGCTGAGGATGGAGGCGGTGGCGGGCCGAAGCTACAGCGACCCGGACACGAACGCCGTCGCAGAGGTCCGGATCGTCAAGGCCTCGGGCGCAGGGCTGGCGAGCCTGGGCAGGCTCTACCGCCTCCTCGACCAGGCGTCCGCGGACAAGGGCCGCAAAGCGCCGAAGGTCCCCGGCTACCCGGCGGCGTACTGCGCCCTGAGCACCACGACGGACCGGGAGGAGGGCGAACGCGGCTACGACGAGGAGGACGCGGTCCAGTCGCTGGACTGCGGCTACCAGGCGGACGGCCTGCTCGTCGTCTTCCGGGCCTACGGGGAGGCACCCCTCGAAACCGAACCCATGGTCGGGCTCTTCACCGAGCAGCTGGACCACCTCCAGTCCCCCGGGGAGTCCGCGTGACCGAGCACACCACGGCAGCCGCACCCGAGCCGGCCACCCCCGCTGCGCCCGAGCCCGTCCCTGCAGCGCCCGCGCTGGACGCGGCCCCACCCGCTTCCGTGCCGCCGATGGCGCCCGCCCCTCCTGCCGTACCCGCAGCCGAACCTGTACCCGTACCGCCCCGTCGGGACCGCCGGGTGCTGCGGGCCGTGCTGCGCTGGACCGCGGCCGCGGCCGTCTTCGCCGCCGTCGGCACGTCCGTGGCATACGGGATCACCGAGCGCGAGCGGACCGACGTACCGGGGCTGGCCACCGTCTCCGACGGGCGCTGGGAGTACCCGCGGCTCGTGAAGCCCCCGCTGCCGGCCGGCGCCCCGCTGCCCTTCGCGGCGGACAACCCCGACGGCATCCACTACGCCGACCTGAACGCGCTGCTGCTGCCGCTGCCCGCCGGGGCCCGGCCGGTGCCGCTGGAGAAGGCCGTCCCCCGCAAGGGCGAGGCGGGCGGCCCGTACCTCACCACCCCGAAGCAGCTCCTCGGGGAGTTCGACGCGGACTGGCGGGAGGAGGTCGGCGACGACCTCCGCGAGGGGCTGCGGCAGATCACCGGCCGGTCCTGGACCATGCCCGACGGCACCCGTACGACCACGTACCTGCTGCGCTATCACGCCCCCGACTTCATTACCGCGCACGACCTGTGCCGGATCGACATGGAGCTCGCCGGGAACCCGGTGCTCGCCGCGGACCCGCAGTGGAACGCGTCGGGCACCGCGCGCAGCGGGGACGACGGGACCGACACGGTGATCGGCGTCTACCGGGAGGACGCCCCGGTCGGCCCCGAGACCACCCGGGCCGCCTGCATCCGGTCGGGCGAGGTGCTCGCCCTGATCGTCCAGACCCGCAAGGGCACCGCCCCCGCCGTCCCCTTCCACCAGGCCGTCATCCTGCAGAACCAGCTGCTCGGCTGAGCCCGTCCGCCGCGGCCGCGGCCCCCGGGCGGGGCCGGTGCGGCGGGGCGGTCCGGCGGGTCCCACCCCACCGGCCCACCTCGCAGAGAAGGCCGGTCCCCGGACCAGTAGGCTTGGGGACCGGCCCGTACCCGCCACCCGAAACCCTCCGAGGAGCACCCCGTGCTTGAGGCATTCTTCACCTCCCTGCTGGTTCTGGTCTGCGTCGGCGTCCTCGCCTTCACCGGCCTGGCCGTGAAGAAGCTGTACCAGGGCCAGCGCTGAGCCGGCCGACGGCCGACCGCTGACCGCCGCCCGCCCCGGAACCCCTCCGCACCCACAGATCGCCTGAGCAGCCACCCATGATCCAGATCCCGTCCGACCTGAACCCGGGCCTCGTGCCCCTCGCCTTCCTCCTCGGTACCTGGGAGGGCGCGGGCGTCTTCGACTTCCCCGGCGAAGAGAAGTGCAACTTCGGCCAGGAGGTCGTCTTCGCCCACGACGGGCGGGACTTCCTGGAGTACACCTCCCGCAGCTGGGTCCTCGACGCCGAGGGCAACAAGGTGCGCCCGCTGGAGTCGGAGTCCGGCTACTGGCGCATCGACAAGGACCGCAACGTCGAGGTGGTCATGGTCCGCGACCAGGGCGTCGTGGAGATCTGGTACGGGCAGCTCGCCGACCAGAAGCCGCAGATCGACCTGGCGACCGACGCCGTGGCCCGTACCGCGGCCTCCGGCCCGTACAGCGGCGGCAAGCGCCTGTACGGCTACGTCAAGAGCGACCTGATGTGGGTCGGCGAGAAGGCCACCCCCGAGGTGGAGCTGCGCCCCTACATGTCGGCCCAGCTGAAGAAGGTCGTCACCCCCGAGGAGGTCGCCGAGATGGCGCGCAACCTCCCCGACATGCCGGACGACGGTATCGCCTTCTTCCGCTGAGCCGCGGCGCTGCAGGCGGAGCGGGCCACGGCCGGCCCGGCACTGCACCGGAGCACAAGCGGAACGGAAGCAGGGGATCGCGGGAACCCTCCGCGATCCCCTGCTTCCTGCCTAGACTGGGGACGTGGTGGACACCGACTGGAAGAGCGACCTGAGGCAGCGCGGCTACCGGCTGACGCCGCAGCGCCAGCTCGTGCTGGAAGCCGTCGACACCCTTGAGCACGCCACCCCGGACGAGATCCTCGTCGAGGTCCGCAAGACGGCCTCCGGGGTCAACATCTCCACGGTCTACCGCACCCTGGAGCTCCTGGAGGAGCTCGGGCTGGTCTCCCACGCCCACCTCGGGCACGGGGCCCCCACCTACCACCTGGCCGACCGGCACCACCACATCCACCTGGTCTGCCGGGACTGCACCGGGGTCATCGAGGCCGACGTGGCCGTCGCCGCCGAGTTCACCGCGAAGCTCCGCGAGACCTTCGGCTTCGAGACGGACATGAAGCACTTCGCGATCTTCGGCCGCTGCCGCGAGTGCGCCGCGAAGGCCGCGGGCACCGGCGAGGGCGCCCGCGGGGGCCCGTCCTGGACCGCGGCCGGGGACTCGGTCACCCGTACGGCGTAACGCCCCGCCGGGCAGTCGTACGCTTGGCCCATGACCAGCAGCAGCCCCAGCAGCCCCCTGCTCGCCCTGCCCGGTGCCGTCGCCGCCGAAGGCCGTGACGAAGGCGTCGCCGCGCACTACGGCGAACTCTTCAAAGAGCAGCGCTCCCTCGCCGACGGGCACGGCTTCGTCGACCTCTCCCACCGCGGGGTCCTCACCGTCACCGGACCCGAGCGGCTGAGCTGGCTGCACCTGCTGATCACCCAGCACGTCACCGACCTGCGGCCCGGCCACGCCACCGAGGCCCTGGTCCTCTCCGCGAACGGGCACATCGAGCACGCCCTGTACCTCGTCGACGACGGCGAGACGGTCTGGATCCACGTGGAGCCCGGCACCCAGGAGGCGCTGATCGCCTACCTGGAGTCGATGAAGTTCTTCTACCGCGTCGAGGTCGCCGACCGCACCGCGGAGTTCGCCGTGGTCCACCTGCCCGCCGGCTCCATCGCCGAGCCGGCCGGGCAGCACGCCGTACGGGAGACCCCGCACGGCCGGGACCTGTTCCTGCCCCGGGAGGAGCTGGCCGCCTTCGCCGCCGCGCACGGGCCGGCCGCCGGGCTGCTCGCGTACGAGGCCCTGCGCGTGGAGGCACACCGGCCGCGGCTCGGCCTGGAGACCGACCACCGCACGATCCCGCACGAGCTGGGCTGGATCGGGGTGGCCGTCCACCTGCAGAAGGGCTGCTACCGGGGCCAGGAGACCGTGGCCCGCGTCCACAACCTGGGGAAGCCGCCGCGCCGGCTGGTCTTCCTGCACCTCGACGGCAGCGAGGTGGTCCTGCCCGCGCACGGCACGCCCGTACGCCTGGCCGCCGACGGCCCCGAGGGCCGCCAGCTCGGCTTCGTCACCACCGCCGTCCGCCACCACGAGCTCGGGCCCATCGCCCTCGCCCTGGTGAAGCGGAACGTCCCGCTGGACGCCCCGCTGCTGGCCGGTACGACGGCGGCGGCCCAGGAGGTCGTCGTAGAGCCGTAGGCGTGCCGCACCGGACGCCCCCGGCCGCCTACACCTCGACGAGGATCGTGAACGGGCCGTGGTTCGTCAGCGAGACCCGCATGTCCGCGCCGAACCGGCCCGTCTCCACGGTCGCCCCCAGCGCCCGCAGCTGCGCCACGACCTCGTCCACCAGCGGCTCCGCCACCTCGCCGGGCGCCGCGGCGTTCCACGTGGGCCGGCGCCCCTTGCGGGCGTCCCCGTACAGCGTGAACTGGGAGATCACCAGGAGCGGCGCAGCCACGTCGCTACAGGACTTCTCACCCTCCAGCAGCCGCACCGACCACAGCTTCCTGGCCAGCTGCGCGGCCTTCTCCGGGGTGTCCCCGTGGGTCACCCCCACCAGGACGCACAGCCCCTCGCCGACGATCTCGCCCACTGTCTCTCCGGCGACGACGACGCGCGCGCCGTCGACCCGCTGAACCACTGCTCGCATACCCCTTGTGTAGCAGGCGTGCACCCGTCCGGGGCCGATCGGGTGGAGTGGGACTGCACCGGCACCGCGGACAGTGGCACCATGCACGCGAGCGGTACATCCCCCCGGCCCCCGCGGCCGGGGAGCCCCAGAGACGGGTTGAGGGGACGGATTTCGTATGAACACTTCTGGTGCCGGGCAGCCGTACGGGCCCGCCTACGGAACGCCCTCCGGCCCCGCGGCCGCCGCCCTGGAGCCGTCCGCGCCCCTGCGGCCACCGGTGCAGCGCAGCCCCGAGCGGCCTGCCGGAGCGCCCGCCGGGACACTCACGCCCGCCCCCGCCGGGGCGGGCGGCGGACCACTCGCCGCCTCCGCTTCTGCACCCGCCTCTGCTGAGGAGCAGGCCGCGGACCGCCGCGAGCTCGGCGGGCTGCGGCTGGCCGAACTGCGCACCCTGCGCCGCGAGGCGCAGCGCGACGAGGCCGACCTGAGCTACGTGCGCCGCCTGCTCCAGGGCCGCATCGACATCCTGCGCGCCGAACTCGCCCGCCGCAGCGACCCGGAGGCCCCCGTCGTCGACCGGCTCTCCGAGATCCTCGCCGACGCCCCCTCGACGCGCAGCGCCTCCGCCCGGCACGTCACCCTCGGCACCCCGCACGGCGAGGAGTACCGGCTGCTGGCCGCCGAGATGCTCTCCGACGTCGAGCTCTCGGACCTGGGCGCGCGCACCGACGGGGAGCTGCACGAGGCGATGGCCCGGCTGGTGCGCTACGAGCAGCAGGTCTCGCGCCGCCGCCGGCAGCTCCAGGGCACCACGGACGACTGCAGCGCGGAGATCACCCGCCGGTACCGGGAGGGCGAGGCGCAGGTCGACGACCTGCTGTCCTGAGGCCCGGTCCGCCCGGCGAAATTCGGGTGACGGTCCGTCGGGGCCGCCCGTAGCGTGGCGGGAATGAGCACCCCCGCCACGCCTGCCGTGCCCGGCGCCTCCCCCGTCGAGGTCCGCACGGTCGACGCATCCGAATCGAAGCAGTGGTTCGCGGCCCTCAACACCGGCTTCCTGTCCGCGCACGCCCCCACCGACGGAGACGTCGAACTCTTTCTGGCCGGTGCCGACCTCGCCCGCACCCGGGGCGCCTTCGACACCGGGACCGGCCGCATCGTCGGCACCTTCCGCTCCTTCACCCAGGAGCTGACCGTCCCCGGCGGCGCCCGCGTCCGCGCCGACGCGGTCACCAACGTCTCCGTCGCGGCCACCCACCGCCGCCGCGGCCTCCTGCGCCGCATGATGACCGCCGACCTGACCGCCGCGAAGCAGCGCGGAGACGCGGTGGCCACGCTCATCGCCGCCGAGTACCCCATCTACGGCCGGTACGGCTTCGGCCCCGCCACCCACAGCGCCGAATGGGAGGTCGAGGTCCCCCGCACCGGCCTCGACCCGCGCCGCACCGGCCGCCCCGACTGCGGCGGCCGCATCGACCTCGTGGACGGCGAGCAGGTCCGCGCCCTGGGCCCGGCCCTGCACGAGCGGCTGGCCGCCGCCCTGCCCGGGGCCGTGGACCGGGCCCCGCGCCGCTGGGCGCAGGCCACCGGACGGGAGCTCTTCTCGCACCGGCAGTGGAAGCAGCCCTTCTACGTCCTCTACCGCTCCGCTTCCGGCGAGCCCGAGGGCCTGGCCTCCTACACCGTCGACGACAAGTGGTCCGACCAGAAGACCCCCGGGAACACCGCGAGCGTGCAGGACCTGGTCGCCGTCACCACGGCCGCCGAGCGCGCCCTGTGGCACTACCTGTGCTCGATCGACTGGGTCACCCGGGTCCGCACGGGCTACCGCGCCCCCGACGACCTGCTCCCGCGGCTGCTCCCCGACCCGCGCGCCGCCCGGCTGGTGACGCACGCCGACTGGATGTGGGTGCGCGTCCTGGACGTCGTACGCGCCCTGGAGGCCCGTACGTACGCCGTGCCCGGCACCCTGGTCCTGGAGGTCGCCGACCCGGCGGGCCTCGCCGCCGGGCGCTACCGGCTCGACGCCGCCGGGGACGGCACCGCGAAGTGCGCCCCGGCGGACGGGGAGCCGGCGGACCTGCGGCTGGACGTGCGCGAGCTGGGCGAGCTGTACCTGGGCGGCGGATCGGCGGTCCGGCTGGCCGCCCTCGGCGCACTGGAGGAGCTCACGGCGGGGGCCGCCGCCCGCGCCGAAACGATGCTGCGCACGGCCCGCCAGCCGTGGTGCCCGGACGTCTTCTGAGCGGGGAGCGGAGAGGCGGCGGGGCGGGCGCGGGCGGCGGGGAGGGCGTAGGGTCTGCCGCGATGCCGCCCTCCGACGTGACTGCGCGCCCCGAAGAGCCGCCGCCTGCCGGCGCTGCACCAGCCCCCGCCGACCGTGCCCCTGCCGATCCGGGCGGTGCCCCTGGTCCGGGCGGTGCCACTGGTCCGGTCGGTCCCACCCGCCCCGCCGGTCCCGGCGATCCCGCTGCCGTGGTGGCCGCGCTGCGGCGCGCGGGCTGCGTGTTCGCCGAGGAGGAGGCGGAGCTGCTGCTCGCGGCGGCCGCCGGGCCGGAGGAGCTGGCGGCGATGGTGGCCCGGCGGGCCGGGGGGCATCCGCTGGAGCACGTGGTCGGCTGGGCCGGCTTCTGCGGGCTGCGGATGGCCGTGGGGCCGGGGGTGTTCGTACCGCGCCGGCGCAGCGAGTTCCTGGCGGCCCGGGCCGCCGAGTCGGCGGCCGCCGCCGGGCCGGGCGCGGTGGTCCTGGACCTGTGCTGCGGGGCGGGTGCGGTGGGTGCGGCCGTGGCCGCGGCGGCCGGCCCGCTGGAACTGCACGCGGCCGACATCGACCCGTCGGCGGTCCGCTACGCCCGGCGGAACGTGGCCGCCGCCGGGGGCCGGGTCCACCTGGGCGACCTGTACGAGCCGCTGCCCCCGCAGCTGCGCGGCCGGGTCGACGTCCTGGTGGCCAACGCCCCGTACGTGCCGACCGCGGAACTCGGCCTGCTGCCCGCCGAGGCCCGGGACCACGAGCCGCGGGCGGCCCTGGACGGGGGTCCGGACGGGCTCGACGTACAGCGGCGGGTGCTGGCCGGGGCGGGGCCGTGGCTGGCCCCCGGCGGCCGGCTGCTCGTGGAGACCAGCCCCCGCCAGGCCCCGGGCACCGCCGAGGCCTTCGTACGGGCCGGGCTGCGGCCGCGGATCGCGCACTCGCGGGAGTACGCGACCGCGGTGGTCGTCGGCACCCGGGAGGGCTGAGACGCCGCGCGCCCCGCCCGCGGGTTCCGGGCGGGACGGGGGAGCGGGGCGGGTGTGCCGTCTGTGGGCGGGCCGGGCCCGTCGCGGCTCAGGCGGCGGTGACGTGCGCGGGGGCGTCGGCGTGCACCGGGGAGCCAGCGGCGTCGGCGGGGGTCGCGGCCTCCGCTCCGGCGCCCGCTCCGGCGTTCTTCGGGCGGCGCAGCAGGACGAGTGCCACGGCGAAGGCGGCGGCGAGCAGCGCGGCCCCGGTGCCGAAGGCCAGCCGGTAGCCGCCGGTCAGGGCCTCGGCCGCGGGCCGGCCCAGGGCCTCGAGCCGCTCGGTGCGGGCGGCGGCCAGGGTGGACAGGACGGCCACGCCGAGGGCCATGCCGATCTGCTGGGTGGTGTGGAAGAGCCCGGAGGCCAGCCCCGCGTCCTGCGGTCGCGCGCCGGACATGCCGAGGGCGGTCAGGGCGGGCAGGGCCAGTCCGAATCCGGCCGCGAGGAGCATTGCGGGCAGCAGGTCGGCGGCGTAGTCGGCGGCCACCGGCAGCCGGGTCAGCGAGCCCAGGCCGAGGACGAGCAGGGCCAGTCCGGCGAGCAGGACGCTGCGCTCCCCGAAGCGCGAGACGAGGCGGGCCGCGAGGCCGAGGGAGACCGCGCCGATCACCACGGCGGCGGGCAGCATCGCGAGGCCGGTGGCGGCTGCTCCGTAGCCGCGCACCTGCTGGAGGTAGAGGGCGATGACGATCTGGAAGGAGAAGAGTCCGGCGACCATCAGCATCTGGACCAGGTTGGCGGCGGCCACGGTCCGGGAGCGGAGGATCCGCAGCGGCATCAGAGGGGTGCGGGCGGTGGCCTGGCGGCGCAGGAAGGCGGTGAGCAGGACCAGGGAGAGGGCGCCGAGGCCGAGGGTGTGCGCGGAGGTCCAGCCGTACTGCTCGGCCTTGACGACGGTGTAGATGCCGGTCATCAGCCCGCCGGTGACCAGGGCGGCGCCGAGGGCGTCGGCCCCGGCGGAGAGCCCGAGCCCGCGGTCGGCGGGCAGGGCCCGGACGGCGGCGGCGAGCGCGGCCAGCCCGATGGGCAGGTTGATGTAGAAGATCCAGTGCCAGTCGAGGGCGTCGGTGAGCACCCCGCCCAGGACCTGGCCCAGGGAGGCCCCGGCGGCCCCGGTGAAGCTGAACACCGCGAGGGCCTTGGCGCGTTCGCGGGGCTCGGTGAAGAGGGTCACGAGGATGCCGAGGGCGACCGCGGAGGCCATCGCGCTGCCCGCGCCCTGGAGGAAGCGGGCGGCGATGAGGACGACGGGGCCGGTGGCGGCTCCGGCGAGCAGGGAGGCGGCGGTGAAGACCGCGGTCCCGGCGAGGAACATCCGCTTGCGGCCGATCAGGTCGCCGATCCGGCCGGCGAGCAGCAGCAGGCTGCCGAAGGCGATCAGGTAGGCGTTGACCACCCAGCTCAGGCCGGTGGGGGTGAAGCCCAGGTCGGCCTGGATGGCGGGCATGGCCACGGTGACGATGCTGCCGTCGAGGACGGTCATCAGCAGGGCGGTGGCGAGCACGCCGAGGGCGGTCCAGCGGGAGGGGGCGGCGGGGGAGTCGGCTGCGGGGGCAGCGGGTGCGGCAGGTGCGGGCATGGCGGGCTCTCCTGTCCGGGGTGGCGGCGACAGGAGAGACGCTAACAGATAGTTTTGTTAGAGACGAGTTTTTACGGAACCAATCTCGCGGGGTGGGTCCGGGGGTGGGTGCGCCCGGACCGCAGGGCTACTGGCGGGCGCGGCGGGCCGGGCGAGGGGTCTCCACCGGGACGGCCAGGTGTCCGGCGGCCAGCAGGTTCAACGCGCGCAGGAGGGCCGCCCGGTCCGCCTCCGGGACCGCGCCGAGCGCCTCCTCGTGCACCCGGTCCACGATCCGCGCGCTCTGCTCCGCGATCCGCGCGCCCGCCTCGGTCACGGCGATGATCCTGGCCCGCCGGTCCCGGCTGGAGGGCCTGCGTTCGGCCAGTCCGGCCGCCTCCAGCGCGTCCACCGTCACGACCATGGTCGTCTTGTCCATATCGCCGATCTCGGCCAGCTGGATCTGGGTGCGCTCCTCCTCCAGGGCGTGCACCAGGACGCAGTGCATGCGCGCGGTGAGCCCGACCTCGCCCAGGGCCGCCGCCATCCGCGTCCGCAGGACGTGGCTGGTGTGGTCCAGGAGGTAGGAGAGGTCGGGCTCGCGGCGGGTGGGCTTCATGGCGGTCATACCGCCAGCGTAAGCCGTCCGTACCGTTGCGGATCGTCTCCAAGCTGACTTTCCGGGGCGGGCGGCAGGAGGGGAGGGCCGGCCGCGGGTGCGCGTGCGGCTGCTCAGGCCTTGCGGGGCTGCGCGAAGCGGACCATGTTCCCGGCCGGGTCGCGGAAGGCGCAGTCCCGGACCCCGTACGGCTGGTCCATCGGCTCCTGGAGCACCTCCCCGCCGGCCCCGCGGATCCGCTCGAAGGTCGCGTCGCAGTCGTCCGTGGAGAAGTTGACCCCGCGCAGCAGGCCCTTGGCGAGGAGCTCCGCCACGGCCCGGCGGTCGGCGGGGGAGGCGCCGGGGTCGGCGAGCGGGGGCTCCAGGACGATCTCCGCATCGGGCTGGTCCGGGGATCCCACGGTCACCCACCGCATCCCCTCGAAGCCGACGTCGTTGCGGACCTCCAGCCCGAGCGCGTCGCGGTAGAAGCCGAGGGCCTTGTCGTGGTCGTCGACGGCGATGAAGCACTGGGAGAGCTTGATGGCGTTCATGTCTCCGAAGCTACGGCGCGGCCGCGGGATCCGCTTCTCCGATCCTGACCGGTCCGCGAGCCGACGAAGACTCCGGTGCGGGCTCCGCTGTGCGGCCGCCCTCCGCCCCCCTCCCCGCCCGCACCGGGCGGGTCAGGAACTTGGCCACGCAGGGCGGGATCGCCGCCCCCGCCTCGTGCCCGCGGGCCCGGTAGGCGCTCGGGGTCTCGCCCACCAGCTCCGTGAACCGCGAGCTGAACGAGCCCAGCGAGGTGCAGCCCACCGCGAAGCAGACCTCCGTCACGCTCAGGTCCCCGCGGCGCAGCAGGGTCTTGGCCCGCTCGATGCGCCGGGTCATCAGGTAGGTGTACGGGGTCTCGCCGTACGCGGCGCGGAAGCTGCGCGAGAAGTGCCCCGGCGACATGAGGGCCACGGCGGCGAGGGCCGGAACGTCCAGCGGCTCCGCGTAGTCCCGGTCCATGGTGTCCCGCGCGCGGCGCAGCCGCGCCAGGTCCTCGAGGTTCACCCGTCCAGGATCGCACGCGGACGCGAAGCCCGTATAGGCTTTTGCAAGCAGTCTGCTTGCAAAAGTTAGCAAGGTGCGGCAGGATCGGCCCATGGGCACGCTCAACGTCGGAAACCTCGGCAATCTCGGCGAATACCTCAGGGACCAGCGCCGCCAGGCGCAGCTCTCGCTGCGGCAGCTCGCCGACGCGGCCGGGGTGTCGAACCCGTACCTGAGCCAGATCGAGCGGGGGCTGCGCAAACCGAGCGCGGACATCCTCCAGCAGCTGGCCAAGGCCCTGCGGATCTCGGCCGAGACCCTGTACGTCCGGGCGGGAATCCTCGACGAGCGGGAAGCGGACGACCTGGAGACCCGCGCGGTCATCCTCGCCGACCCGTCGATCAACGAGAAGCAGAAGCAGGTGCTCCTGCAGATCTACGAGTCCTTCCGCAAGGAGAACGCCCTGGAGGCGGCGGCCGAGGAGGCCGGGCCGCCCGCGCCGGGTACCCCGCCCGCACCGAGCCCGCCGCCCGCGCCGAGCACGCCGACCGACTGAACCGCTGCGATCCGGGAGGACCCCCGTCATGGCCATCACCGACGACCTGCGCAAGACCTTCACCGACCCCACCCCGCTCTACTTCGCCGCCGGTACGGCCGACCTGGCCGTGCAGCAGGCCCGCAGGCTGCCCGCGCTGATCGACCAGATCCGCGCCGAGGCCCCGGCCCGCATCGAGGCCGTGCGCGCCACCGACCCCAAGGTCGTCCAGGACCGGGCCAAGGAGGCCCAGGCCGTGGTCACCGCCAAGGTCACCGAGGTCATCGGGTCCTTCGACACCGACTTCAAGAAGCTGGGCGAGCAGGCCCAGGACCTGGCCCTGCGCGGGGTCGGCGTGGCCGCCGAGTACGCCGTACGGGCCAAGGAGACCTACGACCGGGTCGCCGAGCACGGCGAGCAGGCCGTGAAGCAGTGGCGCGGCGGGCAGGCCGGGGCGCAGGACGGTGTCGTGGACTTCACCGAGGTGGTCGTGGTCCGCGACGACACCACCGAGGCGAAGACCGAGCCGAAGGCCGAAGCGAAGACCGAAGCGAAGGCCGAAGGGGCTGCGGAGCCCGCCGCCGACGGCAGCTGACCGCCGCCGGCGCCGCCGGGAGAGGGCTCGCGGACCGGGCACCCGCACGGGTGCCCGGTTCGTTGTCCTCTCAGCGGGTACCTTGGCGGGGGGCCCGCGGGTCCAGCAGACGATCGATCCGAGACGCAGCAGACGAAGAAGCGGGTGCCGGGATGTTGATGCAGAAGTTCGACTCGCTCCTCGCGAACGTCCTGTACTTCGGGACGCTCTTGCCCGCCATCGCCGCGCTCGTCCTCGCCGCGACGGCCCGCGAGGACGCGTACCGGGCCGCGGACAAGAAGACCAAGCCGTTCTGGCTGATCATCCTGGGGATCACGGTCCTGGTGGACCTGTTCCTCGGGATGCTGTTCCTGCAGATCGCGGGCCTGATCGCGACCATCGTCTTCTTCGTGGACGTGCGCCCCGCCCTCCAGCAGGTCTCCGGCGGCGGCAAGCGCCGCGGCGGCAGCAGCAGCGACGGCCCGTACGGCCCGTACAACGGCGGCCGGTAGCAGCCCCGTACCGCCCGGCGGCGGGCGCGCCGCTCAGCGGCGGCCGGCCGCCCGGTCCAGCAGGACCACGGCCACGTCGTCCGTGAGCTCGCCGCCGTTGAGCCGGCGGGCCTCCGTGACGGCGGCCTCCAGCAGGGCCTCGCCGCGCAGCTCCCGCTCCAGGTGCCGGTTGATCATCTCGACCATGCCGTCCTGGCCGAGGCGCTCCCGGCCCTCGCCGATCCGGCCCTCGATCAGCCCGTCGGTGTAGAGCATCAGGCTCCAGGTGCCGCCCAGCTCGACCTGGCGGCGCGGCCAGCGGGCGCGCGGCAGCAGCCCCAGGGCCGGTCCGCTGTCCTCGTAGGGCAGCAGCCTGGCCCGCTGGCCCGGCCGGGACACGAGCGGGGCCGGGTGGCCGGCCAGGCAGAGCCCGGCGCGGCGGCCGTCGGGGGCGATGTCCACCGTGCAGAGGGTCGCGAAGATCTCCTCGTGGGGCCGCTCCACCTCCAGGACCTCCTGGAGGGTGGCCAGCAGGTCGTCCCCGCAGAGCCCGGCGAGGGTCAGCGCCCGCCAGGCGATCCGCAGCTCCACGCCGAGGGCCGCCTCGTCGGGGCCGTGCCCGCAGACGTCGCCGATCATGGCGTGCACCGTGCCGTCGGGGGTGCGGACGGCGTCGTAGAAGTCCCCGCCGAGCAGGGCGCGGCTGCGGCCGGGCCGGTAGCGGGCGGCGAAGCGCAGGTCGGAGCCCTCCAGCAGCGGGGTGGGGAGCAGCCCGCGCTCCAGCCGGGCGTTCTCCTGGGCCCGCAGTTTCGATTCTGCAAGCTTGAACTGCGCGATGTCGGCCCGCTTGCGCTCCACGGCGTACCGGATCGCCCGGTTCAGCAGCCGGCCGTCGAGCTCGTCGCGGAAGAGGTAGTCCTGGGCGCCGACCCGTACGGCCTCCGCGGCGCGCTCGGCGTCCGCCTCCGAGGTGAGGACGAGCACGGCGTGCCGCGGGGCGATCCGCAGCACCTGGCGCAGGGTCGCCAGCTCGTCGGGGGCCTCCCCGCCCGGCAGGGAGAGGTCGAGCAGGATGCAGTGCACGTCCTGGGTGAGCAGCCGGGCGGCCTCGGTGAGGTTGCGGGCCGTGCGGATGCGGATGCGGTTGCCCGCGGCGTCGAGCATCTCGGGGACGGTGAGACCGCCCGCCGGATCGTCCTCGATCACCAGGAGCGTGAGCGACTGGGCGTGCGGGGGCAGACCGGCCTGACCGCTCTCCGCGGCCGGGGTATCCCTCTGCCGCGGTACGGGTACGGGCATCGTCTGGGTTCCTTCCCTCCCCCCGAGGGTGCGGTGGTGCGCCGAACGGCACTCCACCAGACGGGGACCATAGCGGTACGGGACGCCGAATCGGAATGGCGGAGCGGGACGGGCCGCCGTCATATGCCGAGATCCCGGGGGAAAGCCCGCATAAGGCAATGACGAACATCACGCCCCGCGCCCCGGCCCGTCCGTCGGCCGGGACGGCCGGGAAGCGGGCGGGCCGGGCCGTCCGGGCGGGGGGCGGCGCCCCGTCCGGACGGCCCGCACCCGCCTCCGGGCGGGACGGCCTACGCGTCGGGGCGGACCACCGCGCGGATCGGCATGGAGCCGGCGCCCGCGATCGTCACGTTCCGCTTCGGCCGCGGGGCGTGCACCATCGCGCCGTCCCCTATGTACAGGGCCACGTGGCTCGCGTCGTCGAAGTAGATGATCAGGTCGCCGGGGCGCATGTCCTTGAGGGCGACCTTCGGCAGCAGCCGCAGCTGCTCCTGCGAGGTCCGCGGGATCCTCTTGCCGCCCGCGAGCCAGGCCTGCGAGGTGAGCCCAGAGCAGTCGAAGGAGTCGGGGCCCTCGGCGCCCCACACGTACGGCTTGCCGATCTGGGCCACCGCGTACTGGACGGCCCGCGCCCCGGCGGCCGTGGCCTTGCCGTTGATCTTCTTCAGGACCCCGGTGTCGGTCCACTCCTTCTGGGCGCGGTACTGGGCCTCGCGCTCCAACTGCAGCATCCGGGCCTTCTCTTCGGCCTCCAGCCGGTTCTCCAGCTGCTCGGCCGCCTTGATCTTCGCGGTGACCTGCTGCTTCGCGGCCTCCGTCTTCAGGCGGTTCGCCTCCAGGCTCTGCCAGTGGACGCCGGCGTCGCGCGCGTACAGCTCCAAGTCGTTCTGCGTGCGGGTCAGTTCGTCCAGCATGCCCTTGGTGGCCTGCTCGCCCTTGCGGAGCAGTCCGGCGCCGTCCAGGAAGCGGTTCGGGTCGTTCGTCAGCGCCAGCCGGGCGGCCGGGGGCAGTCCGCCGGAGCGGTACTGGGCGCGGGCGGCCGCGCCCGCCTGGGCCTTGAGCTCGGCGATCCGGGCCTGCCCCGCGACGATCCGGCGGGCGGTCGCCACGATCTGGTCGGACTGCCGCTTCGCCTCCTCCTCCGCGAGGTTGTAGGCGTCGGTGGCGGCGGCGGCCTGCCGGTACAGGTCCTCTATCTGCTTGCGCACCTGCTCCAGCGAGGCGCTGGCCGCCGGCGGCTCGAACGGCGCGGCCGGCGTGGCGTGCGCGAGGCCGGGCGTTGTGCCGAGCAGTGCCATGGCGCAGATCAGAGTGAGTGCGGCGGCGCCGCGCCTTCCGTTCACTTTCCCCCCAGCGAGTTTCCGGTGCGGGCAGAGCCTACCGGGCGCCAAAACTGATTTACCGTCAGTAACTTCTCGTTGTCCCCGGGATGGTGTCACGACTCGCCGGATTCTGACACCCCCGGCCCCCGCCCTGTGGACAGAACCCCCCGGCGCCCCCGGACACCCCCCGATGCGGGCCTGTGCTTGGCCCGTTGGGCAGACGCCGGTCGTACGGTCACACCGGCCGCGGGCCCCCAGCCCCCGTTCGCCCCCCGCCCGCTACCGCCCGGCCGGCCGCAGCGCCTCCCACCGCACCGTCAACTCCCCCTGCCGCCAGCGGTTCCGGGCATCCGCCAGCGGCCAGTCCGCCGCGAGCGAGCGGGCGGTGCGGATCCAGCGCTGCCGGGCGCCCAGCGAGGCGTACGGGGCCGCGGCCGCCCAGGCCCGGTCGAAGTCCCGCAGGAACGCGTGCACCGGCTCGCCGGGCACGTTGCGGTGGATCAGCGCCTTCGGCAGCCGCTCCGCGAGGTCGGAGGGCCGGTCCAGGGACCCGAGCCGGGTGGCGAAGGTCACCGTCCGCGGGCCCTCGGGGCCCAGCGCCACCCACACGTGCCGGCGCCCGATCTCGTCGCAGGTCCCCTCGACCAGCAGCCCGTCCGGGGCCAGCCGGGCGCACAGCCGCTCCCAGACCGCGGCCACCTGCTCCTCGTCGTACTGGCGCAGCACGTTCGCCGCCCGGATCAGGGCCGGCCGCGCCCCGCCGTCGAGGGGCACCTCGAACCCGCCGTGCCGGAAGGCCAGCCCCTCGCGCTCGTAGGGCTTCGCGGCCGCGACCCGCGCGGGCTCGATCTCGATCCCGACCACCCGCACCCGGGGCGCGGCCTCCCGCAGCCGGGCCAGCAGCTCGACGGCGGTCCAGGGCGCGGCCCCGTACCCGAGGTCGACGGCCACGGCCCCCTCGCCGGCGCGGCGCAGCACGCCCCCGTGCGCGGAGGCGATCCAGCGGTCCATGCGGCGCAGCCGGTTCGGATGGGTGGTCCCCCGGGTCACCGCCCCGACGGGCCGCCCGGAGGAAGCGGAAGAAACACGGCTGCCCATCCCCTGACCCTACGTCCCCCGCACCCCTGCCCCGGCCGCTGCACGCCCGGTGCGCTCCATCGCCGCGCGGGCTCGGATTCGCCTCCGGGGGTTGGCCAGAGCCGGAGCCGGGCGAATCCAGCCCCGCCGGCGTTTGAGGCGCGGGGCCCGGGGCGGAGCCCCGGGGTCTGGGGGGCCGGGGGCCCGCAGGCGGTCCGGGCCGGCACGGGGCCGCGCCCCGGGGAAGGGCCCCAGACCCCCCGCAGGCCCCCCACAGAAAAGTTCGGCAGAGTGGAATGCGGACGCCGCCCCCCGTGGTTGCACCCTGCGAGGCGCTGTCACCCGGCCCTCCATGCGCCATGCCCGGAGCCCCGAGCGAGAGGACCGCCCACGTGAGTCAGTACGTGTCCCGGCTCGGCGGCCTGAGCGGCCTCGGCGGACGGATCGCCGCCGGCCGCTCCTCCGCCGCCCGTCCCGCCGCCCCGCACAGCCCCCGCCTGCGCCTCCCGGTGGGCCACCACCGCAAGCCGCGCCGCGTGGCCATGCTCAGCGTCCACACCTCCCCGCTGCACCAGCCCGGCACCGGCGACGCCGGCGGGATGAACGTGTACATCGTGGAGCTGGCCCGCCGCCTGGCCGCGATCAACATAGAGGTCGAGATCTTCACCCGCGCCACCGCCGGCGGCCTCCCCCCGGTGGTCGAGCTGGCCCCCGGCGTGCTGGTGCGGCACGTGGACGCAGGTCCGTACGAGGGCCTGGCCAAGGAGGAGCTGCCGGCCCAGCTGTGCGCGTTCACACACGGGGTCATGCAGGCCTGGGCGGGCCACCGCCCCGGCTACTACGACCTCGTCCACTCCCACTACTGGCTCTCCGGGCACGTCGGCTGGCTCGCCGCCGAGCGCTGGGGCGTCCCCCTGGTCCACGCCATGCACACCATGGCGAAGGTGAAGAACGCCGCCCTGGCCGAGGGCGACACCCCCGAGCCCGCCGCCCGCGTCATCGGCGAGACCCAGATCGTGGCCGCCGCCGACCGCCTCATCGCGAACACCGCCGAGGAGGCCGAGGAGCTCGTCCGCCACTACGAGGCCGACCCCGGCAAGGTCGCCGTGGTCCACCCCGGGGTCAATCTGGACCGCTTCACCGTCGGCGACGGCCGCGCCGCCGCCCGCGCCCGGCTCGGCCTGCCGCAGGACGCGCTGATCCCCCTGTTCGCCGGCCGCATCCAGCCCCTCAAGGCCCCCGACGTGCTGCTGCGGGCCGTCGCCGAGCTCGTGGACCGCGACCCCTCGATGCGCCGCCGGCTGCTCGTACCGGTGGTCGGCGGGCCGAGCGGCAGCGGGCTGGCCAAGCCCGAGGGGCTCCAGAAGCTCGCCGCGAAGCTCGGCATCGCGGACCTCGTGCGCTTCCAGCCCCCGGTGGGCCAGGACCAGCTCGCCGACTGGTTCCGCGCGGCCTCCGTCCTGGTCGTGCCCTCGTACAGCGAGTCCTTCGGGCTGGTCGCCATAGAGGCCCAGGCCGCGGGCACCCCGGTGGTCGCGGCCGAGGTCGGCGGCCTCCCGGTGGCGGTCAACGACGGCGTCACCGGCTTCCTCGTACCCGGGCACGACCCGGTGGACTACGCCCGCGCACTGCGCCGCTTCGCCGACGACCCGCGCCTCACGGACCGGATGGGCGCCGAGGCGGCCCGGCACGCCGGGTTCTTCGGCTGGGACACCGCCGCGAGCGGCACGGCCGACGTGTACACGGCCGCGATGCAGGACCACCGCCGTCGCGTACGCTCCCTCCATGGCTGAGGTCACCGAAGAGGCGGGGCGCGCCGCCCGGATCGTCGAGAGCACGCTGGACGGGGCCGAGCTGGAGTGGGAGAGCCCGGAGCCCGGCTCGTACGTGGTCAAGCTCCCCGGCACCCGCAAGCTGTCCACGACCTGCTCGCTGCTGGTCGGCCGCCACTCGCTGTCCGTGAACGCCTTCGTGATCCGGCACCCCGACGAGAACGAGGCGGGGGTCCACCGCTGGCTCCTGGAGCGGAACCTCCGCCTGTACGGGGTCAGTTACGCCGTGGACCGGCTGGGCGACGTCTACCTGACCGGCCGGCTCCCGCTGTCCGTGGTCAACCCGGAGGAGCTGGACCGGCTGCTCGGCTCGGTCCTGGAGGCCGCCGACGGGGCCTTCAACTCCCTGCTGGAGCTGGGCTTCGCCTCGGCCATCCGCAAGGAGTACGAGTGGCGGGTCGCGCGCGGCGAGTCCACGCGCAACCTGGACGCCTTCAAGCACCTGACCCGGCGCCCCGAGGACACCCCTCAGGCCTGACCGGCCTCCGTCCTCACGGGGTCCTCCGCCTTCACGGGTTCCCCCGCCTGCACGGCCGCCCCGCCCTTCACCACGCCCTCCGCCGCCGCGTCCTCCCGCGGCAGGTTCCGCATCAGCAGCCAGTACCCGAGGGCCGCCACCGTGCCCAGCGCCGCCGTCGACGCCCACAGCCAGTCCGCCCCGAAGCGGTCGATCAGCACGCCCGCCAGCAGCGGGGCGACCAGGGCCGCCACCGCCCAGGACATCGAGTAGACGCCCTGGTAGCGGCCGCGCCCGTGGAGCGGGGAGAGCCGGACGACCAGGCTCATCTGGGTGGGGGAGTTCACGATCTCCGCGAGGGTCCACACGCAGACCGTCAGCGCGTACACGGCCAGCGAGTCCGCGAAGGCCGTCAGGCCGAAGCCGTACCCGGCCAGCAGGGCCGAGACCACCAGGAGCCGCTGCGGGTCGCGGTGCTCGATGAACCGCGTGACGGGGATCTGGAGCAGGACGATCAGCAGGCCGTTCGCGGCGATGGCCAGACCGTAGTCGGCGGGGGAGAACCCGGCCGAGCCCATGGCCACCGGCAGGCCCACCGAGCCCTGCATGAAGATCATCGAGATCAGGAAGGACAGCCCCACCACGCCCATGAAGCGGCCGTCGCGCAGCACCGTCCCCAGCCGGACCTCCTGCGACTTCGGGGTGTCCGCCGACTTCTGCGGCCGGGACTCGGGCAGCTTGACGAAGACCAGCACCGCGCAGACCAGCGTCAGCGCCGCCTCGCCGAGGAACCCCGCCAGGTAGCTGTACTGGGCGATGAGGCCCGCGGCCATGGCGCTGACGGCGAAGCCGAGGTTGATGGCCCAGTAGTTCAGGGCGAAGGCGCGGACCCGGTCCTCGGGCCGCACGATGTCCGCCATCATCGCCTGCACCGCCGGGCGGGAGGCGTTCGAGGTCATGCCGACGAGCATCGCGACGGCGGCGATGGCCGCCGGGTGCTCCATGAAGCCGAGCAGCGCCACCGAGAACGCCGTCGAGGCCTGTGCCGCCAGCAGGGTGGGCCGGCGGCCCAGGCGGTCCGTCATCACCCCGGCGACCAGGGTGGAGACCACGCCGCCGAGACCGTGCAGGGCCACCACGAGACCCGCGAAGGAGGCCGAGTAGCCCCGGTCCTGGGTCAGGTACAAGGTCATGAAGGTGGCGACGAAGGCCCCGAGCCGGTTGACGAGGGTGCTCGTCCACAGCCACCAGAACTCGCGCGGGAGACCCGACACGCTCGCGCGTACCGCGTTCTTCAATCGGGCTGCGGCCATGCGGAATCCCCCGGATTTGTAAGTGGTGATCTACCTTCCCGCACATTACGCCTGAGGGGTTCCCGGCGCCAGCGAATAGGGGCCCGGGACGGTCCCGGCCGGGGTACCCGCCGGTACGGACAGCGCGCGCGTGCGGCCCCGGGCGTCCATTAGGCTCGTACGCATGGCCGACGCACCGTACAAGCTGATCCTGCTCCGCCACGGCGAGAGCGAGTGGAACGCGAAGAACCTGTTCACCGGCTGGGTGGACGTCAATCTCAACGAGAAGGGCGAGAAGGAGGCGGTCCGCGGCGGTGAGCTGCTCAAGGACGCCGGCCTGCTCCCCGACGTCGTGCACACCTCCCTCCAGAAGCGCGCCATCCGCACCGCGCAGCTGGCCCTGGAGTCCGCCGACCGCCACTGGATCCCCGTCCACCGCTCCTGGCGCCTGAACGAGCGCCACTACGGCGCCCTCCAGGGCAAGGACAAGGCCCAGACCCTCGCCGAGTTCGGCGAGGAGCAGTTCATGCTGTGGCGCCGCTCGTACGACACCCCGCCGCCGGCCCTCGAGGACGGCACCGAGTTCTCCCAGTCCGGCGACCCGCGCTACGCCGCCATCCCGCCGGAGCTCCGCCCGAAGACGGAGTGCCTGAAGGACGTCGTCCAGCGGATGCTCCCGTACTGGTACGACGGCATCGTCCCGGACCTGCTCGCCGGCCGCACCGTCCTGGTCGCCGCCCACGGCAACTCCCTGCGCGCCCTGGTCAAGCACCTCGACGGCATCTCCGACGAGGCCATCGCCGGCCTGAACATCCCCACCGGCATCCCGCTCTCCTACGAGCTGGACGAGAACTTCAAGCCCCTGAACCCGGGCGGCACCTACCTCGACCCCGAGGCCGCCGCCGCCGCCATCGAGGCGGTCAAGAACCAGGGCAAGAAGTAACCCGGCCCGCATCCCTGCGCGACAGAGGCCCCCGACCCGCCGGAATCCGGCGGGGCCGGGGGCCTCTGTCGTCGGTCGATGTGCGGGCGGGTGTCAGCCGCCGCACTGGCAGGGGGCGCCGGACTGGCAGCCGCAGCCGCAGCCCGAGCCGCAGCCGCAGGCGGCCAGGAGCGGCAGGCGCAGCGGCTCCTGCGGCCGGCCGGCGCGCTCCTCCTGCTCCGGGGTGACGGGGACGGGGGAATCGGACATGGTTCCTCCTCGGGAGGGGTACGCCTCGTACCGCCTCTGCCCCATTGATGCCCACCCGGAAGGGCGCGTCAACGGCGCACGGGGGCAGGAATCCGCGGGATCCGCCCCGGTGCGGGGGCCGGCGCGGCCGGGCCTCAGGAGGCCTCGGCGGCGGTCTGGAGCTCGTCCGCGTGCTCGCCCGTCACCAGGTAGACGACCCGCTTGGCCACCGACACGGCGTGGTCCGCGAAGCGCTCGTAGTAGCGGCCCAGCAGGGTCACGTCCACGGCCGTCTCGATGCCGTGCTTCCAGCGGTCGTCCATCAGGTGCTGGAACAGCGCCCGGTGCAGGGTGTCCATCTCGTCGTCGTCGTGCTCCAGCTGCATCGCCAGGTCCACGTCCTTGGTGATGATCACCTCGGCGGCCTTGGCCATCAGGCGCTGGGCGAGCTGGCCCATCTCCAGGATCGTCGCGTGCAGGTCGCGCGGGACCGCGGTCTCCGGGAAGCGCAGCCGGGCGAGCTTCGCGACGTGCTGGGCCAGGTCGCCGGAGCGCTCCAGGTCCGCGCTCATGCGCAGCGAGGTGACCACGATGCGCAGGTCGGTGGCGACCGGCTGCTGGCGGGCCAGCAGGGCGATGGCGCGGGCCTCCAGGTCGTGCTGGAGATCGTCGACCTTCTGGTCCGCGGCGATCACGTTCTCGGCCAGGTTCAGGTCGGCGTCGAGCATGGCCGTCGTGGCCCGCCCGATGGCCGAGCCGACGAGGCGGGCCATCTCGACCAGGCTCTCCCCGATCGAGTCCAGTTCCTCGTGGTACGCGTCCCGCATGGCTGTCCCTCTCTGTGGCTACCGGGGCCCGTGGGGTCCCGGGTGGGGGGCTCGGAGCCCCTACGCTCCCACGGTGTGCGCCCCACGCGTCGGACTCCGGCACCACAAGTGAATCAGTACGGTCGCCACGGTGAACTCTGGGCGACGACTGTTCGAGGTGCCACCCGAACGGCTGTGGAACTGTCGTCGCGCCTGCTTAACCTGGACACATGGACGTGAACGCGGCGGTCGCCGCAGCGGCTGCGATCGCCGGGTTGTGCACCGGTGTCATCGCCATGCTGGCGTTCCGCTGGAGCGAGCGCGACCAGGCCCGCCCCACGCGGAGCGCCATGCGGCCGGACATCAACGCAATACTGCCGCCGGGGGTGGACACGGTGCTCTCCGTGCTCCGCTCCTCGGCGGTGGTGCTCGACGAGGCCGACAGCGTCGTCAAGGCCAGCTCCGCGGCGTACGCGCTCGGACTGGTCCGGGGCGGGAAGCTCGCCGTGGAGCCCATGCTCCACATGGCGCGCTCCACCCGCCGCGACGGGGAGATACGGCAGGCCGAGCTGGACCTCCCGCGCCGCGGCACGGGCCGCGGCGAGGCCCTCGCGGTCTCGGCGCGCGTGGCCCCGCTCGGCTCCCGCCTGGTGCTGCTCCTGGTCGAGGACCTCACGGAGGCCCGCCGGATCGAAGCGGTGCGCCGCGACTTCGTCGCGAACGTGTCCCACGAGCTGAAGACGCCCGTGGGAGCGCTCTCCCTGCTCTCCGAGGCGGTCATGGACGCCTCGGACGACCCCGAGGCGGTCATCCGCTTCGCCGGCCGGATGCAGATCGAGGCCACCCGGCTGACCAACCTCGTACAGGAGCTCATCGACCTCTCCCGGGTGCAGAACGACGACCCGCTGGAGGACGCGGAGCCCGTACGGGTGGACACCCTGGTCGCGGAGGCCGTGGACCGCTGCCGGCACACCGCCTCCACCAAGCAGATCACCATGGCCGCGGGCGGCACCGCCGACCTGCGGGTCTGGGGCAACCGCAGCCAGCTCGCGGCGGCCCTCGGCAACCTGGTCGAGAACGCCGTCAACTACAGTCCCGCTCGCACCCGGGTCGGCATCGCCGCCCGCCGGGTGGCCGCCCCGGGCGGCGACTTCATCGAGATAGCCGTGACCGACCAGGGCATCGGCATCCCGGAGAAGGACCGGGAGCGCATCTTCGAGCGCTTCTACCGCGTGGACCCGGCCCGCTCCCGCGCCACCGGCGGTACGGGCCTCGGCCTGGCCATCGTGAAGCACGTGGCCGCCTCGCACGGCGGCGAGGTCACGGTGTGGAGCTCGGAGGGCCAGGGCTCCACCTTCACCCTGCGGCTGCCCGAAGCCGCGGACCCGGGCGGCCGGGCCGCCCAGAACCCCGCCTCCGGAACCGCCGCCGTGCACTCCGCGTCCCCCAACGAACCCGTCATTCCTGCCCCGGAGGTCCTTCCGTGACCCGTGTGCTCGTCGTCGAGGATGAGGAATCCTTCAGCGACGCCCTGTCCTACATGCTCCGCAAGGAGGGCTTCGAGGTCGCGGTCGCCGCGACCGGGCCCGACGGCCTGGACGAGTTCGAGCGCAACGGCGCCGACCTGGTCCTCCTGGACCTGATGCTGCCGGGCCTGCCGGGCACCGAGGTCTGCCGCCAGCTGCGCGGCCGCTCCAACGTCCCCGTGATCATGGTGACGGCCAAGGACAGCGAGATCGACAAGGTCGTGGGGCTGGAAATAGGAGCCGACGACTACGTCACCAAGCCCTTCTCCTCGCGGGAGCTGGTCGCCCGCATCCGCGCGGTGCTCCGCCGCCGCGGAGAGCCGGAGGAGGTGGCCCCGGTCGCCCTGGAGGCCGGCCCGGTCCGCATGGACGTGGACCGGCACGTGGTCACGGTCGGCGGGGCGAAGGTGGACCTCCCGCTGAAGGAGTTCGACCTCCTGGAGATGCTGCTGCGCAACGCGGGCCGCGTACTGACCCGCATGCAGCTGATCGACCGGGTCTGGGGCGCGGACTACGTCGGCGACACCAAGACCCTCGACGTCCACGTCAAGCGCCTGCGCGCGAAGATCGAGCCGGACCCGGGCGCCCCGCGCTACCTGGTCACGGTCCGCGGCCTGGGCTACAAGTTCGAGCCGTAAACCGCGGGCCGCGGGCCGCTCGGCGCAAGCCGTAGGCCGCAGCCCCCAGGGTTCATCAGGCACAAGAGGAGGGCCCCACCCGGGATCGGGTGGGGCCCTCCTCTTGTGCCTCAGGCGGTACGGCGGCTCACTGGCCGGCCTCGGCGCCCTGGGAGGCCTCACCGGAAGGCGAGCCCGACGGGGAGCCGGAGGGCGAGCCCGAGGGGCTGCCGGACGGGGTGGCGGTCGCGGTCGCGGCCGGGACCGGGCGCTCGGTGGGGCCGAACTCGTCGAAGTAGCCGGTGGCCGGCACCACGAAGGCCTGCAGCTGCACGTCGCCGGTGCGGCTCAGCTTGAAGAGGACGTCCTGCGCGTCGCCGTCCTTGACGGACTCGCGGCCGTTCTCGATGACGGCGGTGGCGTTGCCCTTGCCGCCCAGGATCACGGAGCCGCCGGCGGGGACGACGACCTTGCCGGAGCCGGTCGCGGCGGTCAGCTTCACGGTGCCGGAGCCGCCGGGCAGGGTGATCGACTCCAGGACCTGCGGCTCGATGCCGGAGTTGAAGAGGGTCGCGGACACGACGGCCGGGCCCTTCGCCTCCTTCTCGGGCTGCGTGATGACCAGAGCGTTCTGGATCTTGATCTCGCCCTTGGTGATCTCCGGGTTGTCCGGCTTGATGCCGAGCGTCTGCGCGTCGTTTCCGGCACCGCAGGCGCTGAGAGAGGCGATCGAGAACACGATGGCGGCGGCGGCAACGGCGCCGCGTCGAAGGGTCCGGCTCACGGCGGCGGCATCTCCTAGGACGTACGTACGGACGAGGCAGTTCGGGGGCTCCGCCAGTGGAGGTAAAGCCGCCCTAAGGGTGTGTCAGCGGGCTTAGGTTACCGAGCCGCCGCCCCGGGCCCGCACCCGACCCTCCGCGAGGGGCGGCACGCCTGCGGGCCGGGCGGAGGCCGCCCCCGCCCGGCCCGGCCCCGATCCGGGGGCCCGCCGGGGCGATCTTGCATTCCGTGCCGCCTTCGCATATCGCGCACAAATCGCGGCTGATCAATTTCCGGCCGTCTTCCCGTCGCCTTCCCGCCGTCTTCCGGTCGTCTTCCGTCCCGCTTCCCCCACCGGACCGCTATTCCCGTAACGGGGACGATGATCAATTCGCGATTGGGCCGGAACGCGCCCCGCACGGGCGGCCGCCAGTCGAACGGAGTAGTTCGGTTTCCCCTCTCCGAAACCGGCAAAACGGGACGTACATCACAGAGGCGGGGTCGCCCGGGAGGCGTAACGTGGTCGTTTCACCCCGTGCCGACAGCCGCTCCGACCTGCGAATACCCCCTTCCGGAACCCTGCCGCAGCACGTCCGTGTCGCTGTTGTCAAGCCCCGAGATAGGCCCTGACCTGCGAAAACGCCATTCATAACAGTCCGTTCTCGTGTTACTCTGGATAGCCACGGAAGGGGTACCTGTCACATGACGTTCAAGGTTGGCGACACCGTGGTCTATCCCCATCACGGGGCCGCGCTGATCGAGGCCATCGAAACTCGCCAGATCAAAGGCGTGGACAAGACCTACTTGGTGCTCAAGGTCGCGCAGGGTGACCTGACGGTTCGTGTGCCCGCGGACAATGCAGAGTTCGTCGGCGTGCGCGACGTAGTCGGCCAGGACGGGCTGGACCGGGTCTTCGAGGTGCTGCGCGCACCGTACGCCGAGGAGCCGACGAACTGGTCTCGTCGCTACAAGGCAAATCTGGAGAAGCTCGCCTCGGGCGATGTCATCAAGGTCGCGGAAGTCGTCCGTGACCTGTGGCGTCGTGAGCGCGAGCGCGGACTGTCCGCCGGCGAGAAGCGCATGCTCGCCAAGGCGCGCCAGATCCTGGTGAGCGAACTCGCGCTCGCCGAGAACACCAACGAGGACAAGGCCGAGGCCCTCCTCGACGAGGTCCTCGCGTCCTGACGCGAGGTGCACTCGACAGTCGTGCCGCGGTGCCCGGAGACGGGCCTCCCCACCGGATCCCCAAGGATCCACCGGAGAGGCCTGTCGCCGGGCGCTGCGGCATCTCTGTACCCGCGCCCGCCACGCCCGCTGTACCCGACCGGGCCGCACGCACCCCCGAAGCCCTGAAGGCGCACACCCCTGACGGCACGCACTGCTGAAGGAGCGCACCACCGGCTCCCGGTACGCACCACGCGGGCCCACGGCGCCCGCGCCCCTGCGCCACGCGCCCGACCGGTCGTCACGGAAGGGCCCCGGTCAGGGCGTCGCACCCGGCACTGCCCCGACCACCGGCCGGGGGTACCTCCCAGGCCATACCCACGTCTGCCGAAGCCACAAACCTGGCCGCCGGCACCGTAATGCACGGAGCAATCGATGTCTGACGCGTCCGACGCACCGCGCCCCACCCGCACCGCCGCCGTCATCCCCGCCGCCGGCCGCGGGGTCCGCCTGGGCCCCGGCGCACCCAAGGCGCTGCGCACCCTCGGCGGCACCCCCATGCTCGTCCACGCCGTCCGCGCCATGGCCCGCTCGCGCGCCGTGTCCCTGGTCGTCGTAGTCGCCCCGCCGGACGGCGCCGCCGAGGTCAGGCACCTCCTCGACGAGCACTCCCTGCCCGACCGCACCGACATCCTCGTCGTCCCCGGCGGCGACACCCGCCAGGAGTCCGTCCGCGCCGGACTCGACGCCCTCCCCGAGGCCGTCACCGCCGTCCTCGTCCACGACGCGGCCCGCCCCCTGGTCCCCGTCGACACCGTCGACGCCGTGATCGAGGCCGTCCGCGACGGCGCCCCCGCCGTCGTCCCCGCCCTCCCCCTGGCCGACACCGTCAAGGAGGTGGAGCCGCGCACCGGCGGCGCCCCCGAGCCGGTCGTCGCCACCCCCGAGCGGGCCCGGCTGCGCGCCGTACAGACCCCGCAGGGCTTCGACCGGGCCACCCTCGTCCGCGCCCACGAGACCGTCGCCGTCAACGGCGAGGGCGCCACCGACGACGCCGGAATGGTGGAAAAGCTCGGCGTGCCCGTGGTCCTGGTGCCCGGACACGAGGAAGCCTTCAAGGTCACCCGTCCCCTGGACCTCGTACTCGCCGAGGCCGTACTCGCCCGCAGGAGGGCCACCGATGCCTACTGACCGACCGCTGATCCCCCGGGTCGGCACCGGCACCGACGTCCACGCCTTCGAAGAGGGCCGCGAACTGTGGTGCGCGGGCCTCCTCTGGGACGAGGCCGCCAGCGGGGGCTACGGCCTCGCCGGCCACTCCGACGGCGACGTCGCCGCCCACGCCGCCTGCGACGCCCTCTTCTCCGCCGCGGGCGTCGGCGACCTCGGCGCGCACTTCGGCACCTCCCGCCCCGAGTGGTCCGGCGCCTCCGGAGTCACCCTCCTGGCCGAGGCCGCCCGGATCGTCCGCGCCGCGGGCTTCGAGATCGGGAACGTGTCCGTGCAGGTCATCGGCGTACGCCCGAAGGTCGGCAAGCGCCGGGACGAGGCGCAGAAGGCCCTCAGCGCCGCCGCCGGAGCCCCGGTCTCCGTCTCCGGCACCACCACCGACGGACTCGGCCTCACCGGCCGCGGCGAAGGCCTCGCCGCCATCGCCACCGCCCTCGTCTACGAAGCACCCGCCAGCTGACCGCAGCCATCCCCCGAGTCCCGGGCCCCGAAGGCCGCCCCTGCCGAAATCTCCGCCCGTGCGGGCATTCGGCGACAAACCGCCCCGCGTCCCGAGAAGGGTCGCGGGGCACTCCCGCAGGAGCACTACCCTGGATGCCGTGACTATTCGCCTGTACGACACCAGCGCCCGGCAGATCCGCGACTTCACCCCGCTCGTGCCGGGCTGCGTCTCGATCTACCTCTGTGGCGCGACCGTGCAGGCCGCCCCGCACATCGGGCACATCCGCTCCGGACTGAACTTCGACATCATGCGCCGCTGGTTCGCGTACCGCGGCTACGACGTGACCTTCATCCGGAACGTCACGGACATCGACGACAAGATCATCGCGAAGTCGGCCGAGCAGGGCCGCCCGTGGTGGTCCATCGGGTACGACAACGAGCGCGCCTTCAACGACGGCTACACCGCCCTGGGCTGCCTCCCGCCCACCTACGAGCCCCGCGCCACCGGCCACATCACCGAGATGGTCGAGATGATGCGCGGGCTCATCGAGCGCGGCCACGCCTACGAGGCCGACGGCAACGTCTACTTCGACGTCCGGTCCTTCCCCGGCTACCTGAGCCTCTCCAACCAGGAGCTGGACAACCTCCTCCAGCCCTCCGGCGAGGGCGAGACCGGCAAGCGCGACCCCCGCGACTTCGCCATGTGGAAGTCCGCCAAGCCCGGCGAGCCCTCCTGGGAGACCCCGTGGGGCCGCGGCCGCCCCGGCTGGCACCTGGAGTGCTCGGCCATGGCGCACAAGTACCTCGGCGAGGCCTTCGACGTCCACGGCGGCGGACTCGACCTGATCTTCCCCCACCACGAGAACGAGATCGCCCAGGCCCAGGCCTTCGGCGACGCCTTCGCCTCGTACTGGGTGCACAACGCCTGGGTCACCATGAGCGGCGAGAAGATGTCCAAGTCCCTGGGCAACTCCGTGCTCGTCTCCGACATGGTCCAGCGCTGGCGCCCCATCGTCCTGCGCTACTACCTCGGCACCCCGCACTACCGCTCGATGATCGAGTACAGCGAGGAGGCCCTGCGCGAGGCCGAGACCGCCTTCGCCCGCATCGAGGGCTTCGCCGAGCGGGTCACCGAACTCGCCGGCAAGACCGTCGAGCCGGCCGCCGAGGTCCCGCCCGCCTTCGCCGAGGCCATGGACGACGACCTGGGCGTCCCGCAGGCCCTCGCGATCGTCCACACCACCGTCCGCCAGGGCAACAGCGCCCTCGCCGCCGACGACAAGGAAGCCGCCGCCGCCCGCCTCGCCGAGGTACGGGCCATGCTGGGCGTCCTCGGCCTCGACCCCCTCGACCCCCAGTGGGCCGGCCGGGAGGGCGACCGCGGCGAGGAGCTGCACGGGGCCGTCGACACGCTCGTACGCCTCGTCCTCGACCAGCGCGAGGCCGCCAGGGCCCGCAAGGACTGGGCCACCGCCGACGCCATCCGGGACCGCCTCCAGCAGTCCGGGCTCGCCATCGAGGACAGCCCGTCCGGACCCCGCTGGTCCCTCGGCACCCGCTGAGACCGGCTCGCTGTGCCGCCCGGCCCGCCGGGCGGCACACTCTTCATACGTACGTATCGCAGTGCCAACGAAAACAGGTAGAGGTCATGGCCGGGAACAGCCAGCGCAGGAACCGCCGCACGTCCAACAAGAAGGGCGCCACGGTCGGCAGCGGTGGCCAGCGGCGCAGGGGCCTGGAGGGCAAGGGCCCCACGCCCAAGGCGGAGGACCGCAAGGGCCACAAGGCCTTCCGCGTCTCCAACGCCATCGCCCGCCAGGCCGCCAAGCGCCGCCCCGCCCCCCGCCGCGGCGGCCCCAAGGGCACCAGCGAGATGGTCGTCGGCCGCAACCCGGTCTTCGAGGCCCTGCGCGACGGCGTCCCCGCGACCACGCTGTACGTGCAGCAGTTCATCGACAACGACGAGCGCGTGCGCGAGGCCCTGAACCTCGCCCAGGCCCGCGGCAACATCAACCTGATGGAGGCGCCGCGGCCGGAGCTCGACCGCATGACCAACGGCCTCAACCACCAGGGCCTCGTGCTCCAGGTCCCGCCGTACGAGTACGCGCACCCCGAGGACCTCACCGCCGAGGCCTACGACGAGGGCGCCGACCCGCTGATCGTCGCCCTCGACGGGGTCACCGACCCCCGCAACCTCGGCGCGATCGTCCGCTCCGTCTCCGCCTTCGGCGGGCACGGCGTGGTCATCCCCGAGCGGCGGGCCGCGGGCATGACCGCGGGCGCCTGGAAGACCTCCGCGGGCACGGCCGCCCGTACGCCGGTCTCGCGCGTCACCAACCTGACCCGCGCCCTCCAGGACTACAAGAAGGCCGGCCTGACGGTCGTCGGCCTCGCCGCCGAGGGCGAGCACGAGCTGCACGACCTGGAGGCGCTCGGCGGGCCCGTCGTCATCGTCGTCGGCTCCGAGGGCAAGGGCCTGGGCCGCCTCGTCGGCGAGACCTGCGACTACCTCGTCCGCATCCCGATGCCGGGCGGCGCCGAGTCCCTCAACGCCGGTGTCGCCGCCGGCGTAGTCCTCTACGAGGCCTCCCGCCGCCGCGCGTAACCGGTCCCGGGCCGTTCCCGGGGCTCCGCCCCGGACCCCGTTCCGTGCGCTCCGCGCCCGGTGCGCTCAATCGCCGCGGGCTTGATGGTGCCGCAGCAGGCGGCACCATCAAGCCTCGCCGGCGTTTGAGGCGCGGGGTCTGGGGCGGGGCCCCAGTTCGGGAAGGGGCGGGGTGGGGAACAGGCCCCGCGCAGCGGGGGGCCCGCGGCGGCTTGGCCGGATCTTGACGGGTCTCGGACATCCGGGCTGTCAAGGCAGTGTCCTAAACACTCATCACTCGGTTAGATGAGTGTGGACACCAGAACGCCCAGGTTCGACGAACAGCCCGCGCTGAGCATGGTGAAGGTGCCGTGCGACCCGGCGCAGGTCATCGTCAACCACGCCAGCTTCCGCGTGCAGCTCGCCGCCTCCGCCCGTCGGCCCGTGCCCCCCGCCGGCCCGCTCCGGGCCCCCGCGTCGGGCGGCGGCATCGCGGCCATGGCCGGGGCCTCGGTACGGACCCGCCGCCGCACCCCCGTCGTGTGGAGCGGCAAGTCCGCCGACACCGCCGCCACCGGCGGCCTCCTCCAGGCCGTCCGCGAGGCCGGCATCAACGCCCGCCCGGGCGACGGCGGTACGACCCAGGTCATCCCCCGCATCGACCTGGCCGAGGACACCATGCCGACGCCCACCGTCATCGGGCAGCGCACCCGCGGGTACGAGGACGAGGACACCCAACTCATCGCCCCCGTGGTCGAGTTGGACACCGCGTACCCCAACGACCCGTACGGCGGCCGCGGCCGCTTCGGCAGCGGCCCCGGCACCGACGAACTCGGCGCCGCAGAAGCCGCCGAGGCCGCCGCCTACCGCCGCAGCCAGGCCGGCCCCGCCGACCCGGACCGCCAGGGCTACTACCCCGGCCGCCGCATGAACCTCGGCGTGGTCCTGCTCCCGCTGCGCGTGTTCCTCGGCTTCATCTCCATCTACGCCGGCATGGGCAAGCTCTGCGACCCCGTCTACTTCGACGGCGGCGAGCGCGGCTCCATGGTCACCTGGCTGCGCACCCTGCACCCCTGGGCCCTGGCCGAACCGCTGCGCGACTTCGCGCTCTCGCACCCGGTGGGCGCGGGCCTCACGGTGGCCTTCCTCCAGGTCATCGTGGGCGTACTGACCGTCTTCGGGCTCTGGCAGCGGTTCGCCGGCGCCATCGGCGCCCTGCTCTCGGCGGCCCTGCTGATGACCGTCAGCTGGAAGACCGTACCGGCGTACGACGCGCCCGACATCATCTACCTGGCCGCATGGAGCCCGCTGATCATCGCCGGCGCCCCGGTCTACTCGCTCGACGCCCGCCTCGCCGGAGAGGCCTGGCGCACCCTCGGCCCGCGGTCCGAACTGTGGGAGCTGCGCCGCCGGGTGCTGCGCCGCGGCACCATGCTCGCCACCGTCCTCATCGGACTCACCCTGCTCGTCGGCTCGCTGCTCGGCGGCGCCGTCCGGTCCACCACCGTGGTCACGGTGCCCGGCCCGGACGAGGCCCCCAGCAACTACCTGCCGGGCCAGCCGCTGCCGCGCGAAGAGGCCCCCAAGCAGACCCGCAAGGCCTCGCAGGCCCCCGTCGAGCGCTCCGAGCCCTCGGTGGCGCCCTCCACCGCCCCCGCCACCCGGGAGGGCACCCCGGACGCGCCCGCCCGCCGCACCAGCCCGGGGGCCGAGTCCCCGACGGCGACCCGCGGCACCGGCGGCGGTTCGACCTCCCCCGGCCAGAACACCCCCCGGCCCCCCTCCTCCGGATCCGGCGGTCCGAGCTCCTCGGGCGGCACCACCGGCGGCACCACCGGCGGTACCGGAGGCGCGCAGGAGCCGGTCGAAGAGAAGCCCGGACTCGTCGGAGGACTCCTGGGCTGACACGGCGCCACGGCGTCACAACGGAAGGGCCCCGGCAGCGGGATGCTGCCGGGGCCCTTCCGCGTCCGCCGCGCCCGCCCGGGAAGGCGGCGTGGGCTCCCCGAGGCCCGGAAGGCCCCGGAAGGCCCGGAATGGGCCTCAGGGCGGCCCGGAAAGCGCCAGGAGCCCTCAGGAGGCCCGCTGGGCCGCGAGCTCCTTCGCCGCCTCCGTCAGGTCCTTCGCGGTGTCGATCGCCCGCCAGTAGGCGCCCTGGGGCAACGGGAAGCCCGCCAGGCGGCGTTCGCGCGCCAGCCGCGGGAAGGTGGTCCGCTCGTGGTCGCCCAGATCGGGCAGCAGCGAGGCGAACTCCGCCGAGAACACGTACACGCCCGCGTTGATGAGGTACGGCGAGGGCGGGGACTCGATGAAGTCCAGCACGTGCCCGAACTCGTTGGTCTCCACGGCCCCCCACGGGATCCGCGGCCGGGCCAGCGCCAGCGTCGCCGTCGCCGCCCGCTCCTCGTGGAACGCGGCCATCTCGCGCAGCGAGAAGCGGGTCCAGATATCGCCGTTGGTCGCGTACCAGGGCCGGTCGGGGTGCGGGAGGTGCGCGGCCGCGTACTTGAGCCCGCCGCCGCGGCCGAGGGGCTCCGTCTCGACGACGGTGGTGACGCGCAGCGGCAGGTCGGTCTTCGCGAGCCAGTCCTGGAGGACCTCGGCGAGGTGCCCGCAGGACACCACGGCGTCGGTGACCCCCTCGGCGGCCAGCCACGCCAGCTGGTGCCCGATGATCGGGACACCCGTGCCGGGGATCTCGACCATCGGCTTCGGCCGGTCGTCGGTGTACGGGCGCAGCCGCGAACCCTGGCCGCCCGCCAGGACCACTGCCTGGGTCGGGGCGGCCGAGAACGCGGCCGCAGGGTCTGCTGTGGAGGGGTCTGCGGTCATGCCCCGCAGCCTATGCGGGGCAGATCACGGACCGGTGAACGTCGGACGGGAACGCCGCCGGGCCCGGCTCAGCCGAACGAGGCCACGCCCGAGGCGAAGGAGGTGTCACAGGCGGGCCGGGAGTACGTCTGCGCCTTCGTCGGCCCGTAGATGTCGGCGGCGGCACGGCCCAGCGCCTTGGCGATCTGGCCGCAGTAGCCGGCGAGCGACGGGCGCCGGTCCACTTCCTTCTGGAGGCTCGTGAGGACGACGCCGGGGTCCTTGCGCTCCTGGAGCTCCCCGAGGAGCTTGTCGCGCAGCACCTCGTGCGGGGCGCGGACCTTGGCGGGCACGGACACGTCCTCGGCGGCGGCCGTGAGCACCTGCGACGAGGAGGAGGTGTCCGCCCAGGGGACCATGGTGACCGCGAATGTCCCGGAGAGGACCAGGACGACGGGCAGGACCAGGGCGAGGGATCGGCCGATACGGCGGGCATTGTGGGTCACGAGGGCGAGAGTAGCGCTCGGTGCGGATTTGGCGACATTTAGTCACCCTGTCGGGGGACGGTTCGACGTGGCTTTTCGAATGGGGTGTTGACGTACGCCGCTCGAAATGCCCCTTCTGCCGGGGTATTTGTCACACTGGGCGCGATGTGCGCCGCAAGCGCTCCCGCACCCGGCAGGTCCGGCAGCGGAACCCGCCGCCAGGGCCGAGCGTACCCCGGCACCACCCGCCCCGAAACGGAAAGGAACACCACCGGGCGTGTCAGAGCCGCCCGTTGGAGCCCCGCCGCACCGATGCTCCCGTCGTGCCCGCCCACTTGGCGCGACGCACACCCCAGCCGGAACGCCACCCGCACCGCCTCGTACCCGCTCACCACGCACGGCGGACGCACCCCCTGCCCCCGAAGCTCCGCCGCCACCCGGCCGAACGCCACCCGTCCGGCCCGGGACCGGTCGGCCGCACCGGCCAGCACCGCGTACTGCACCGCCGCATGCCCCGCCAGACCGAACGCCACCACCGCGGCGACCACCGGCACCGTCCGCGCCCCGCCGGGACGCACCAGCCCCGCCAGCCGCACCACCCCCGCCCCCGCGGGCAGCGCCAGCAGCGCGTACGCCGGAAGCAGGAAGCGCGGAGCCGCGTAGTCGATCAGGAACAGGTACGGGAACGCCAGCACCGCCCCCGTCACCGCCGCCCACCCCAGCACCGGCCGCACCGGCCGCAGCACCCGGCCCCCCGCCGACAGCCCCACCGCCACCACACACGGCAGCAGCAGCCACCACAAAGCCGTCACCGGCCGGTCGAAGGGCACCCCGCACGGTCGGCACAGCGTCCGCCCCGCCAGCGCCCGCACCTGGTCGTCCACCGCGAACGCCCACCCGAACCCGCCCTGGACCTCCCCCGCCCGACCCACCCGGGCCCCCACCCCGCCGTACCGCAGCCGCGCCTCGACCAGCCACGGCAGCGCACCCAGCAGCGCCCCGCCCGCCACCGCCGCGGCGAGCACGGCGGCCGAGGCGGGCCGCCGGCTCCGGGACCGGCCGCGGGCGGGCGCGAGGTCGGGAGCGAGGGCCGGGGTGAAGGGCGACAGCGGGGAGGCCGCCGGGGCCCGGCGCAGGTGCAGCAGCCCGGCGGCGGCGAGCAGCGGCAGCGCCAGCCAGACGGCGTCACCGGGCCGCACCAGGGCGACCAGGGCCGTGCAGGCGGCGAGGCCCAGCGGGGCCCGCCGCAGGAGGAAGCCCGCGGCGGCGAGGGCGCCGTACGCGGCCCAGAGGTTCGGCATCGCCTGGGACCCGTACAACAGGGTCACCCACAGGCTCGCGAACAGGGCGGCGGCGGTGGTGACCACCGGGGCCGGCAGCAGGGGCCGCCAGACCCGGAAGGCGAGCCACAGCCCCAGCCCGGACAGGAGCGCCAGCCAGATCCGCAGCACGGCCGGATCGGCCGACAGGAGGGCGGCGGGAGCCGCGAGCAGGGTGATCCCGCGGGCGCGCGGCGCGCTGAAGAAGGCCGCGGGGGAGTCCGGGGCCACCTGGCTGACGTACACCGTCTCGTCCCAGCCGAGGCCGGAACCGGGGACCACGGCGATCAGCTGGACGGCGGTGTAGGCCAGCGCGACGGCGGCCAGGCCGCGGGAGCCGGGGGCGGAGCGGGGGCCGGTGCGGCCGGCCGCGGCCGCGGCGGGGTGCGCGCACGGGCCGGATACGGGAGCCATGCCCCCACGCTGCGACGGAACGGCCGCCCGGACCACTGCTGCGGTCCGGACGGCCGTACGGGGCGCCCCCCGGGTCAGTCGGAGGGCGCGCGCCGGGTCAGTCGGAGAGGCGCGCGCCGGTGGAGGTCGAGAACACGTGGCTCTCACCGCCGCGCGGCACCACGTGCAGGGTGGCGCCCTTCTCGGGGACCTCGCGGCCGTTCACGCGGACGACCAGGTCCTGGGTGGAGCCGCCGACCTCGGCGGTGCCGTAGACGTAGCCGTCGGCGCCGAGCTCCTCGACCACGTTCACGGTGACGGCCAGGCCGCCCTCCGAGACCAGGTCGAAGTGCTCCGGGCGGACGCCGACGGTGACCGTGCGGTCGCCCTTGTCGGCGGCGGCGGACAGCGCCTCGCGGGAGACCGGGACCAGGCTCTCGCCGAACTTCACGCCGCCGTCCGCGATCGGGACCTCGACCAGGTTCATGGCCGGCGAGCCGATGAAACCGGCGACGAAGAGGTTCGCGGGGCGGTCGTACATGTTGCGCGGGGTGTCGACCTGCTGGAGCAGACCGTCCTTCAGCACGGCCACGCGGTCGCCCATGGTCATGGCCTCGACCTGGTCGTGGGTGACGTACACGGTGGTGATGCCCAGGCGGCGCTGCAGGCCCGCGATCTGCGTACGGGTGGACACGCGGAGCTTGGCGTCGAGGTTCGACAGCGGCTCGTCCATGAGGAAGACCTGCGGCTGGCGGACGATCGCACGGCCCATCGCGACGCGCTGGCGCTGGCCGCCGGACAGGGCCTTCGGCTTGCGGTCGAGGTACTGGGTCAGGTCGAGGATCTTGGCCGCCTCCTCCACCTTGGCGCGGATGGTGGCCTTGTCGACCCCGGCGATCTTGAGCGCGAAGCCCATGTTGTCGGCGACGGACATGTGCGGGTACAGCGCGTAGTTCTGGAACACCATCGCGATGTCCCGGTCCTTCGGCGGCAGGTGCGTGACGTCGCGGTCGCCGATGCGGATGGCACCGCCGTTGACGTCCTCGAGACCCGCGAGCATCCGCAGGGAGGTGGACTTGCCGCAGCCGGACGGGCCGACGAGGACGAGGAACTCGCCGTCCTCGATGCCCAGCTCGAGCGCGTCGACGGCGGGCTTGTCAGCCCCGGGGTACAGCCGGGTCGCCTTGTCGAAAGTGACAGAAGCCATGGTGATGCGTCCCTCCACCGGCAGGAACGTGCCGGACGATCCGAGTAAAGGAATGAATGGGTCTAGTCCACCTGAGCGGACTGCGCCCGACGGTACCCCGCCGCCCCGCTCCCTGTCAGCACCCCCGGCCCGCGGGGTGCTGTGAGAATTTCCGTCGGACTCCCTCCCGGCCCTGGGTACACTGCACGGACGTGCCTCCTTAGCTCAGCTGGCCAGAGCACCGCTCTTGTAAAGCGGGGGTCGTCGGTTCGAACCCGACAGGGGGCCCTGCCGTGAGGGGCCCCGGGTGTCTGCACCCGGGGCCCTTTCGCATGCGGGATCGCGCCACCCTCGCGGAGTGGCCGGATCGGGGCGTGTTAGCGTCCGCCGGTCTAGTTACTAGGGGGAAACATGCGCAGGTACGCGGGCGCCGGGGTGGCGCTGGCGGTGCTGGTGGCCGGTGGGGTTGTCGGGGGCTCGGTCGCGGTGGCGGCGCCGGATCCGACGTACTACTTCGACCCGGTCGTGGACCAGGTGCTCATGCCCGGTGAGGGCTGGGGCGAGCTGGCGCCGGGGGCCACGGGCGGTGAGGAGAGCGGGGAGGCCGACGGGACCTGGGTCTACGCGATCAGCCGCAAGCCGCTCACGGACGCCGCCTGGGCGAACGGCGGGCTGCCGGCCGGGCTGAAGGCCGACTGGTCCGACTACTCGGACAGCTGCAAGGCGAAGGCCGGGCTCACCGGTGTGTTCCTGTGCACCGTCAAGGGCAACGGCGCCCACCCGGGTCCGCGCGTCTCGGCGGCGGGCACGGCCGCGCACGGGACCAAGGCGTACTACAGCCTCGTGTACGTGCCGCGCGGTGCGGACCTCAACAAGGGGATCAAGGAGGCGCAGACCGCCGCCTCCCGTCCGGTCGACGGCCGGCACGCGCACGCCGTGGTCGAGGTGAAGAGCCTGGCGCACGTCCGGCAGAACACGATGACGCCGAGCGCGCCGACGCTGCCCGCGGGCGGCACGGTGCAGCACACCGTGAAGCTGCACGCGGTGGACAAGGGCTACCTGGGGATCAGCTTCGTGCCCGCGCCGGGCTACCGGAACTGGGACCTGGGCGAGCTGAAGGCGCAGGTCGCCTCGGTCGCGGCCACCGGTCCGGCCGGGGGCGCGGAGTGCGACCACGCCACGGGCGAGCTCGGCTGGGGCCACGAGGTCCGCTGCCGCGTGAGCAGGCCCGGGGACTACACGGTGACGTACGCGCTGAAGGCCGCCGCGGACACCCCGGCGTGGAAGCTGCGCGCCGACATGGCGTACGAGGTGTACAACTTCGGCACGTACAACCCGGCAAAGACGGCCGACTTCGCGGTCAGCAGCCCGAAGCCGGTGGTCCAGCGGTACCGGCTGGTGGGCCGGGACTCCTCCGGGGAGCTGTGGGACTACACGGGTACGGGCAAGGCATCGCCGCTCTTCCGGGACGTGAACCCGGTCGGCTGGCTGCAGAACTGGAACGCCTACTCGGCGCTGACCCGTCTGGGTCCGGTGACCGTGCAGAGCACGGGGCCGGGTGCGGTCGGGCGGGACAAGGCGGGGGTGCTGTGGTTCCACCCGGTGAGCGGGGACGGCGGGATCTACAAGGGCCGCCTGAAGGTCGGGGCCGGCTGGAACATGTACAACTCCGTGGTGGGCGGCGGTGACCTGACCGGCGACGGGAAGGCCGATCTGCTGGCCCGGGAGACCGGCGGGGTGCTGTACGTGTACCCGGGTACGGGTACGGCGTCGAAGCCGTTCGGCGGCCGGGTCAAGGTCGGTGCGGGCTGGAACGCCTTCAACTCGCTTGCGGGCGGGGCCGATCTGACCGGTGACAGGAAGCCGGACCTGCTGGCGCGCGAGGCGAACGGGAAGCTGTGGCTGTACCCGGGCACGGGTGTGGCGTCGCGGCCGTTCGGTGCGCGGGTGCAGGTCGGGACGGGCTGGCACGTCTACAACTCCGTCGTGGTGCCCGGTGACCTGGACTCCGACGGCCGGGCCGACTTCGTGGCCCGGGACGCGGCCGGGGTGCTGTGGTTCTACAAGGGCACGGGGGCGGCTGCGGCCCCGTACGCGGCGCGGGTGAAGGTCGGGGGCGGCTGGCAGCGGTACAACCTGCTGTTCTGAGCCGTTCAGCTCCCGGGCAGGTTCCCGTTTCCGTTTCCGTTCCTGTTTCCGTTTCCGGGCTGGAAAGCGCCCCCCGTCCCTTGTGGGCGGGGGGCGTTACTTTGTAACGAAAGCCTGTGTTATACGGTCCGCGCACGCCATGAGGGGAACATGGCGTTGCAGCGGCAGCACATGCCGTCTTCACGTTGTGGAGCGCTACATGCGCGAAGTGCGCGGAATGTTGGGACGGGGCGCAGTGCGTCTCGGTGTGTTCGGGGGAGCGGCGGCGCTGGCTGCCGCCGGTGCGGTACCCGCGATCGCCGCCGGGAACGACGACTACGCCTTCACGTTCAAGGAGCACGTGGTGCCGCCCGGCGAGGGTTCGATGGCGCTGCTGCGCCCGGACACGGTCGACGGGCGGCCCGACGGCACGCTGGTGTTCGCGATGTCCAAGGCGCCGCTGACCGATGCGTCCTGGGCGAAGGGCGGGCTGCCGGCCGGGATGAAGGCCGTGCTGGGGGACGATGCCTGTACGGCTTCGCCCACCGTCGCGGGTGTGTACCTCTGCCGGACGGGTGAGGACACGGGGTTCGTGGGTCCGGCCGTGACGGCCGGGGAGTCGGTGAAGAACCTGACCCGGCTGCACTTCGGGGTGGCGTACGCGCCCCGCGGTTCGGACCTGAAGGCTGCGGTGAAGAAGGCCCAGCTGGCGGGCAGTGCGCCGGTGAAGGGAAGGGTCGAGGCGCACTCGGTGACGGTGCTGACCGCCGCGCACGTGGCGAAGAACAAGATCACGCTGGCCCAGCCGGACGTTCCGGCGGGCGGTGAGGTCGCGCACACGGTGAAGGTGAAGGCCCTGGATGCGGGCACGTTGCAGCTGGGCTTCGGTCCGGGCCGCGGCGAGCGTCCGTGGGAGCCGGGTGAACTGAAGGTCGAGATCGTCTCGGTCAAGGGCGGTGCGGGTGCCTCGAACTGCACCTTCCCGCGCGGTGAGCTCGGTTACGAGGGCATCTCCTGCGATGTGGCGGCCCGTGGCACCGAGGTGTCGGTGGCGTACAAGCTGAAGGCGGCGCCGACCTCGCCGGCCTTCCGCATCGATGCGAGTGCCGCGTACCAGGTGTACACCTCGGGCTGGGGTGAGGGCTCGTCCGCGCAGGGCGGGTTCGGGGTCAGGAGCAAGGTCCGGGTGACCGAGCGGAACCTGCTGCTGGCGCGGGACAAGACGGGCAAGCTGTACGTGCACGCGGGTACGGGCAGGGCGCCGAAGGTCTTCGGGCCGGGTGACGTGTTCGGTGAGGAGTGGGCCAAGTACACGGCTCTCGCGAAGCTTTCGCCGGTCAAGGTGCAGATGACGGGCGGTCCGGTGGTCGCCCGGGACGCGGCCGGTGTGCTGTGGAACTTCCCGGTGGACCCGGACTCGGGCGGCTTCTGGGAGCCGAAGAAGGTCGGCGCGGGCTGGAACATCTACAACTCCCTTACGGGTGTGGGTGATGTGACCGGTGACGGCAAGGCGGACCTGCTGGCCCGGGAGCCCTCGGGTACGGCCTGGCTGTACGCGGGCACGGGTGTCGCGGCGAAGCCGCTGGCCCCGCGCGTGAAGCTGGGTGCGGGCTGGCAGATCTTCAACTCCCTTACGGGTGCGGGCGATGTGACCGGTGACAAGAAGGCGGACCTGCTGGCGCGGGATGCGGCGGGCACGGTGTGGCTGTACAAGGGCACGGGTGCGGCGGCCAAGCCGTTCGCCCCGCGGGTCGAGCTGGCGAAGGGCTGGCAGGGCTATACGGCCTTCTCGGCGCCGGGTGACCTGGACTCCGACTTCAGGGGCGACCTGGTGGCGCGGGACGCGTCCGGTGCGCTGTGGCTGTACAAGGGCACGGGCAAGGAGGCGGCTCCGTACGCGGAGCGCGTGAAGATCGGAAACGGCTGGAACAAGTACGCCGATCTGCTGTAGACCTACCGGTCGGTAGATCTGCTGGGGCGGACCCCGGTGCGGTGTGGCCGCGCCGGGGTCCGCTCCGCGTCCGGTTGCTTCGACGGGGGTTTCTCATGCACGAGCACCTGCACAGGTACAGATCCGTGCGCGTACGGGTTCCGGTGGCCCTCGGCGGGGCCCTGGTGCTCCTCGGTACGGGCGCGCTGACGGGGGTCGCGGCTGCGGGCCCTGCGGGGGGCGCCGGCGCCGCCGCCCGCAACACCTTCCGTATCGGGTCGGCCGTGGACGTGGTGATGCGCCAGGGCGACGGTACGGGCGTGGCGCCGCGGCCCGTGGCGGGCGGCAGCGTACGGGCCGAGGGCACGTTCGTGTACGCGGTCAGCCGCAAGCCGCTGACCGGGGGCCCCTGGACCGGCGGCGCCCCCGCCGGGATGTCCGTCAGGGCGGCGGCCGCGGGGGACTGCACCCCGCGGGCCGGGGTCGCCGGGGTGTTCGTGTGCCCGGCGAAGGGGCGTACCGCCTTCCCGTCCCCGGTGGTCTCCGCGGACGCGCGGGCCGCGCACGGGACGACCGCGTACTACGGGGTCGCGTACGTGCCCGTCGGCGGCTCCCTGGCCAAGGGGGTGGCGGCGGCGCAGGCGGCCGGCACCGGAGCGGGAGCAGCGGAGGGGCTGAGCGCGGCGGGCACGGTGACCGTGAAGACCCCGGCGCTGGTGGCCCGCAACCGGATCGCGCTGTCGGTGCCGCAGGTGCGGGCCGGGGGTTCGGTGACCCAGTCGGTGACCGTGCGCGCGGTGGACGCGGCCCGGCTGCGGCTGACGTTCGCGCCGACGGCCGGGCAGCGGGCCTGGGACTACGCGGAGCGGGACGTCCGGGTGGCGGAGGTGTCGGCCGGTCCGTCGGCCGCGTGCGCGCCGACCCCGGCGCCGGTGCCGGGGCTGGAGTGCGCGGTGGCGCGGCCGGGTGAGGTCACGGTGACGTACACGCTGGCGGCCGGGGCCTCGATGAAGGCGTGGAAGCTGGACGCCCGGGCGGTGTACGAGGTGTACACGGACGGGGTTCCGGCGGATCTGCCGTCGGGTGCGGTGGGTGCGGGGCGTGTGGCGGGTGCGGTGGGTACCGCGGGTGCCGTGCGTGCCGCCGGCGGGTCGGCGGCCGATGCCGACAATCCGCGGGCCTCGGCGGGCTTCCGCGTCGTCAGCCCGTACCCCGTGCGCGACCGGCACCGGCTGCTCGCGCGCGGGAAGGACGGCCGGCTGCGGGTGCTGGAGGGCACCGGGAATCCGGCCGACCCGTTCCGCCCGCTCGCCGGGCACGCGGGCGAGGGCTGGGCGGCGTACGACCGGCTGACCAGGCTGGCCCCGCTCACGGGGCGGGGTTCGGGCGCCGGGCTGGTGGCCCAGGACAAGGGCGGGGTGCTGTGGTGGTACCGCCCCGTGCAGGAGGTCGCGCCGGGCGTCCCGGCCGCGGCGGGCGTCCTGCGCAAGCCGGTGCGGGTCGGGGCGGGCTGGCAGGTCTTCGACGCGCTCGCGGGCGCGGGCGACCTGACCGGCGACAGGAAGGTCGACCTCCTGGCCCGGGACCGGGGCGGGGTGCTGTGGCTGTACGCGGGTACGGGCGACGTGGCGAAGCCGTTCGCGCCGCGGCTGCGGGTGGGGGCCGGCTGGGAGGCCTTCCGGGCGCTGGCGGGCGCCGGGGACCTGACGGGTGACCGGAAGCCGGACCTGCTGGCGCGGGACGCCTCGGGCGGGATGTGGCTGTACGCGGGTACGGGCGACGCGGCGAAGCCGTTCGCGCCGCGGGTGCGCACCGGGCTCGACGGCAGCGGCTTCCGCGCCTTCACCGTGCCCGGCGACCTGACCGACGACGGGCTGGCCGACCTGGTCTCCCAGGACCGGCAGGGGGTGCTGTCGCTGCACGCGGGGACGGGGGACGCGGCGGAGCCGTTCGCGGAGGCCGTGCCGGTGGACCGGTGGTGGGACCAGGGGATGGTGGCGGGGTTCGACGTGCTGCTGTGAGCGTCTGCTGCGACGGTCTGCTGTGGCGGTCCGCTGTGAGGGTCTGCGTGACGGTTGTGCTGTGACGGTGCTGCCGGGTGGTTGGACGATGCGGCGGGCCCCGGGTGTGAGCCGGGGCCCGCCGTCGTCCGCAGCCCGTGGGCTGTGGCCGCCGCGGGCGGTCCGTCAGTGCCTGCCCGAGATCCGGTCCGCGATCCGCGCCAGCGGGGTCGTCTCCGCCGTGTGCGAGGCGGCCTCGCGGCGGTCGGCCTCGCGGTAGGCGGCGTACAGGGCGTGGACGCCGAGCCAGCGGAAGGGCTCCGGCTCCCAGCGGCGGACCTTGTGGTTCACCCAGGGCAGGGAGGTCAGTTCGGTGTCGCCGCCCTGGCCCGAGTCCTGCTGGATCAGGTCGCGCAGGGTGCGGGCCGCGAGGTTGGCGGTGGCCACGCCGCTGCCGACGTACCCGCCCGCCCAGCCGAGCCCGGTGGACCGGTCCAGGGTGGCCGTCGCGCACCAGTCGCGGGGTACGCCGAGCACCCCGGACCAGGCGTGCGCGATGCCGGTGCCCGCGAGCTGCGGGAAGAAGCGGACCAGGAGCTCGCGCAGCGCCTCGACGGTGGCGGGCTGCGTCCGCCCGTCGTTGTCCGTGCGCGAGCCGAACCGGTACGGGACCCCGCGGCCGCCGATCGCGATGCGGTCGTCGGCGGTGCGCTGGGCGTACATGTACGCGTGGGCCATGTCGCCGAGGGTTTCGCGGCCCTCCCAGCCGAGCTCCTCCCAGACGGCCGCCGGGACGGGGTCGGTGACGACCATGGAGGAGTTCATGGGCAGCCAGGAGCGCTTCTGGCCCTTGAGGTTCGCGGTGAACCCCTCCGTGCAGCGCAGCACGTACGGGGCGCGGACCGTGCCGTACGGGGTGACGGCGCGGCCCTTGGCGATCTCCGTGACCGGCGTGGACTCGTAGATGTCCACGCCCAGCCGCTCGCAGGTGGTGGCGAGGCCCTTGGCGAGTTTCACGGGGTGGATGCGGGCGCCGTGCGGGGTCCAGGCGGCGCCGACGACCCCGGAGACGCGGATGCGCTGGGCCGCCTCGCGGGCGCCGAGCAGGAGGCGGTCGCTCTCGCCGAACTCGGTCTCGGCCCGGTGGAAGGCCTTGAGACGGGTGAGTTGGGCGGGGGTGTACGCGACTTCGAGGACGCCGCCCTGGTGGACGTCGGCGTCGATGCCCTCCTTGGCGGCGGTGTCGACCACCTCGGTGACGGTGGCGTTCATGGCCTGCTGGAGGCGGACGGCGGCGTCGCGGCCGTGCAGTGCGGCGTAGCGGTCGCGGCCGGCGATGCCGTTGTAGAGCCAGCCGCCGTTGCGGCCGGAGGCCCCGTAGCCGCAGAACTTCTGCTCCAGGACGGTGACGCGGAGGAAGGGGGCGGCCTGCTTGAGGTAGTACGCCGTCCACAGGCCGGTGTAGCCGCCGCCGACGATGCAGACGTCGGCGGTGGTGTCGCCGGGAAGGGGCTCGCGGGGCGGCGGGGTGCCGTCCTGGGCGTACCAGAAGGAGATGCCGCCGTTGACGGGGACGGTGCCGGCGGCGTTGGCGGCGGGGGGCGGGCTGGGGATCTTGCGCGTCATGGGGGAGTGCTACACCGCGATCCGCATGTGTGTCCAGAGTCGGCCATGTGGCCGAGGTGGGGTGGGTGAAGATCGAGTACGGGTGTTGGAGGGGGTTCTGTAGGGCGTGCTCCGGGTGTCCCCCTCGGGCAGCACGACGCGGTAGGGGCCGCGGGCTGGTCTGCCGACCGGGAATCGGATCGCCCCCAACGGAGTTGGTGGGGATGAGTCGATACCGGAGGGGCCATGCGAGCGATACAGGTGTACGAAGTGGGCGGTCCCGAGGTGCTGCGGGAGGCCGAGGTGGACCAGCCGCGGCCGGGTCCGGGCGAGGCGGTCGTGGAGGTCGCCGCATCCGGGGTCAACTTCCTCGACGTCTACCACCGCGAAGGCCGGTACAGCCTCCCGCTGCCCTTCACCCCGGGTGCCGAGGGCGCCGGCACGGTCGTCGAAGTGGGGCCCGGCGTCGCTGATGTCGCAGTCGGGGACCGGGTCGGCTGGGTGGAGACCCCCGGCACGTATGCCGAGCGGGCCGTCGTGGATGCCTCCCGGCTGGTGCCGCTGCCCGACGACATCGGATTCGAGACGGCCGCCGCCGTGCTCCTCCAGGGCATGACCGCGCACTACCTCGTCAAGGACGCCTACCCGGTCCAGGGCGGCGACACGGTGCTCGTCCACGCGGCTGCCGGTGGCATGGGACTGCTGTTGACCCAGCTCATCACCCACCTCGGCGGCAGGGTGATCGGCACGACGTCCACCACGGAGAAGGCCGAGCTGGCGCGGCGCGCCGGGGCCGCCGAGGTGATCCTCTCCTCCGCGGTCGACGATCTCGCAGCCGAGGTGAGGCGGCTGAGCGGCGGTCAGGGACTGCCGGCCGTCTTCGACGGCGTCGGCGCGCACACCTTCGATGCGAGCCTTGCCAGCCTGCGACCCCGCGGTCACCTCGTGCTCTTCGGCGCGGCAAGCGGCGCCGTGCCGCCGTTCGATCCGATGCGGCTCGCCCACGGCGGTTCGCTGACCCTGATCCGGCCCAGCCTCGGGGACTACATCGCCGACCGGTCCGAACTGCTCCGGCGGGCCGCCGAGGTGTTCGAGTGGGTGCGCTCCAAGGCGCTCGAGGTGACCGTGACGGGCCGCTACCCGCTGTCCGAGGCCGCCCGGGCCCACAGCGACCTGGAGGCCCGGCGCACCACCGGCAAGCTGCTCCTCATACCTGGCGCGGCTGCTGCTACGGGCCTCTAGGCCGTAGGCCGGGCAGCCGGGCGGATTCTGTGGGGCGGTTCCCCCGCCTAGGGTGGTTCCGTGATCGAGATCCCGCAGGAACTGGTCGACTCGCAGCTCGAATTCAACGGCGAGGCCGGACGCCTCTTCATCGAGGGTCTCCCCGCGCGCGCCGCGGAGCTCCTGGAACGCTGGGAGCTGGCGCCCGCGGGTCCCTCCCTGTACGGCATGTGCTCGCTGGTCCTGCCCGTGGAGCGGCGTACGGACGGGCTGCCCGCCGTACTCAAACTGCAGCTGGTCGACGAGGAGACCGAGGGGGAACCGGCCGCGCTGCGCGCCTGGGCGGGCGACGGCTGCGTACGGCTCCTCGCACACGACCAGGGCACCGGCTCCATGCTCCTGGAACGCCTCGACTTCCACCGCCCCCTCTCCGCGGCGCCCGAACCGGAGGCCGTACAGGTCCTGGCGGAACTGCTCGCCCGGCTCACCGCCGTCCCCGCCCCCGCCGGGCTGCGGCGGCTGGACGAGGTGGCGGAGGCGATGCTGGCGCAGGTCCCGGAGGCGGTACGGACGGTCGGCGGCCCCCGCAGCGAGGCCGGCCGGCTGCTGCTGCACTGCGCGGGGGCGGTCCGGGAGGTCCTGGGCGAGGGGGTGGGTGGGGGTGTGGGTGCGGATGTTGGTGCCGGTTCCGGTCCCGGTGCGGGTTCCGGTCCCGGGGCCTCACTCCTCCACTGGGACCTCCACTACGACAACGTCCTGCGCGCCGAGCGCGAGCCCTGGCTCGCCATCGACCCCAAACCGCTCGCCGGAGACCCCGCCTTCGAACTCCTCCCGGCCCTCGTCAACCGCTTCGACCCGGACCGCGTGCTCTGGCGCTTCGACCTGCTGACCGAGGTCATGGGCCTGGAGCGCGAACGGGCGCGGGCCTGGACCCTGGGGCGGGTGCTGCAGAACCTCCTGTGGGAGGTCGAGGACGCGGACGACGACCAGGATGACGACGGCGGCGATGGCGGCCCGGTCGAGAGCAACGGCTTCGAACTCCCCGAGGTGGAGATCAAGATCGCACAACTCCTCCTCCCCTCCCCCTCCTCCCTTCCCTCTAGGCTTCGAGCATGATCCGCAAGGCAACTCCCGCAGACGTCAGCGCCCTTCACGCGATGATCCGCGAACTGGCCGAGTACGAGAAGGCGCTGGACGAAGTCCACGCCACCGAAGAGCATCTGCGCGAAGCGCTGTTCGGCGAGCAGCCGGCCGTCTTCGCCTACATCGCGGAGACGGCCGAAGGCGACACCGCGGGCTTCGCCCTGTGGTTCCTCAACTACTCCACATGGCTGGGCGTCCACGGCATCTACCTCGAAGACCTCTACGTACGGCCGGAGTTCCGCGGCGGCGGATACGGCAAGGCCCTGCTCACGGAACTCGCACGGACGTGCGTGCGCCGCGGCTACGGCCGCCTCCAGTGGTCCGTCCTGAAGTGGAACGAACCGACCATCCGCTTCTACGAATCCCTGAACGCCGTCCCCCAGGACGAATGGGACGTCTACCGCCTGGAGGGCGCCCCCCTCCAGTCCCTTGCCGCGCCCTGACCGCTGCACGTCCTGCCCGGGGTTCGGGGGTCTGCTGTGGGCCGGGGTCTCCACCCCCGCCCCGGTGTTCCACCTGCCCGGTGTTTGCCCACCACCCCCGAGGCGGGGTCGGGGGTACGGGATCAGCGCCAGGCCGGGGTCTCGCCCCCCGCCCCAGCGTTCCGCCCGACCGGTGTTTGCCCGCCGCCCCCGGGGTGGTCCGGGGGTACGGGATCAGCCCCGGGCCGGGGTCTCGCCCCCTGCCCCAGCGTTCCGCCCGACCGGTGTTTGCCCGCCGCCCCCGGAGTGGGCCGGGGTACGGGGATTAGCCCCAATGTTGGTGACTTAAGTTCTGTCCTGCCGAGTGATGGTGACGGTGTCAGGTGCGGGTGGTGTCCCGTTGCGATGCTCGGCTCGTTTG
>NZ_JBVJYM010000030.1:0-95420 GCF_055600495.1 Streptomyces sp. NPDC038213 | reverse complement strand
CCCCTCACCGCATCCGCCACACCCTCCCCACCCCCCACTCCCGCCACATCGCAGCCACCCTCCACCTCGCCCTGGAAGCGGCCCAGGAGTGCGACCCCGTAGGCCTGGCCGTGCCCGCCCTCCGCCTGGCCGCCGTCCTGGACCCCGCCGGGCACCCGCGTTCCCTCTGGACCGGCCCCGCCGTCTCCCGCCACCTCGCAGCAGCCGCGGGCACCGACGTGGACCCGGGTCAAGCGCGGGCGGCCGTACGGCTGTTGAACCGGTACGGGCTGCTCGCCGACGACCCCCGATCAGGCCCCCGGGCGGTACGGATCCACGCCCTGACCGTCCGCGCCACCCGCGCCGACCTCCCCGCCGCGCAGCTCCCGGCGATCCTCACCGCCGCCGCGGACGCCCTCCTGGAACGCTGGCCCGCGAGCGAGGAGACCGACCCCGACCTGTGCGCAGTCCTGCGCGCCAACGCCCTCCTGCTCGCCCGCGAACCCTCCGACGCCCTCTGGAAACCCCGGCTCCACCCCGCCCTGGACCGGGCCGGCCGCAGCCTGCGCGAGGCCGGGCTGCACCGGGCGGCCATCGCGTACGGGCAACTCCTCGTCGGCCGCTGCGAAGAGGCGTACGGCCCGGAACACCCGACCGCCCTGGACCGCCGCGCGGGACTGGCGGCCGCGTACGCGGCGGCGGGGTACGGCAACGAGGCCCTCGACCTCACCGAGCAGATCGTGGCCGACCGCATCCGCCTGTTCGGCCCGGGCGCCCCCGAAACCCTCGCGGCCCGCGCGGACCTGGCCCTCGCCTACCGGGACCTGAACCGCTACGCGGAAGCCATCGACCTCCTGGAAGAAGTCCTGGCCGACGCCCCCCGCCCACCCACACCCCACACACCCCCGCCCCCGGCCGCGAGCCCCCCGGCCCCCGAACCCCCCACCCCAAACCCAGCCCCCACCCCCGCCGACCCCCCGACCGAACCCCCCACCAGCGGCCCCACCCCACCCCCTGCCCCCGCCACGGAGCCCCCCACCACGACAACGCACCCCACGGAGCCCCCCACCACGACCGACCCCACGGACGCCCCCACCCCAGCCACCCGCCCCCCGGCGACGCGCCCCGCACCCACGCGCCCCACAGAACTCCCCACCACGGAGACGTACCTCCCGGAGACCCACCCCGCAGAAACCCACCCCGCAGAAACCCACCCCCCGGAAGTCCCCACCCCAGAACTCCCCACCACGGAGATCCACACCACCGCCCGAATCCGCCTGGCGGCCACCCTCTCCCTGGCCGGCCACACCGAGGACGCCCTCGCGCTGGAGGAGGAGCTCCACGAGGAGCACCTCCGCCTCCTCGGCCCCGAGCACCCGGACACCCTCGACCGGGCCGCCGCCCTGGCCCGTACCCTCCGCACAGCGGGCCTGCTACCGCAGGCCCTCGCCCTCCAGCAGCAGGTGGCCTCCGGCCGCGAACACACCCAGGGCCCCGACCACCCGCACACCCTCACCGCACTGTCCGAACTGGCCCACACGTACAGCGAGTCCGGCCGCCGCCCCGACGCCCTGGCCCTCCACACCCAGGTGGCCGCCGCCCGCGCCCGCACCCTCGGCCCGGACCACCCCCTCACCCGCGACGCCCAGAACGCCGCAGCCGCCTGCCACCCCCCACAACGCCGCCGCTGGTGGCACCGAACCTAGACAGACCGTCTCCTCCGGAACCAGACGGCCCCCTGCCCCTGCCCCCCGCCCCTGCGCCTGCCCCCTGACTCTGCGGCCTCGCCGCGCTTGCCACGCTTGCCGCGCTTGCCGCGCTTGCCGCGCTTGCCGCGCTTGCCGCGCTTGCCGCGCTTGCCGCGCTCGCTCCGTCTCGGCTCCGCATCGAGGGCCTTGGAGAAGCCGAGCCGCCGGGAAGCCCGGCTACTGGGTGTACCCGGGAAGCCTGGTGCACCCAGTACCCGGCCCCCTCCGCCCTTTCGCGGCACAGCATCAGACGCCGTCCACCCCGATCCGCCAAGATCCAAAGGAGACGACCTCACCACACGGCCAAACCGCCCCCCGGAGCCCAGGAGGAGCCTCACGACCGCTCCCCTCGCCCCCTCACGCCCCCCTCACCCCCCCCGGACGGGAATCCCGCCCCACCCCGCCCCACCCGCCCTTCCCCCTACTCCCCGGCCGTCAACACGCTCAGAACCTCCGCACAGATCGCCATCGCCGTCTCCGCAGGCGTACGCGCCCCCAGATCCAGCCCGATCGGCCCGTGGATCCGGGCGAGTGCCTCCTCGCCGACCCCCGCCGCGAGCAGCCCGTCACGGCGCCGTGCCTGCGTCTTGCGGGAGCCGAGCGCTCCGACGTACGCGACCCCGTCCCGCAACGCGGTCCGCAGCGTGGGCACGTCGAACTCCGGATCGTGGCTCAGCATGACCAGGCACTCCGAACCGCGCCGCCCGCCCAGCAGCTCGGCTGCCTCGCCCCCGTCGAGCGTGGTCACCGCCTGCCAGCCCAGCAGCCGGGCCTGCGCCCGGATCAGCTCGGCGAGCTCCCCCGACCCGCCGATGACCAGGTACGGATCGGCAGGCTGCGCCTCGATCAGCACCAGCCCCTCGTCACCCTCCCCGCACCGCGCCTCACGCCCGGCCCGATGCCGCCCGAGCATCTCCCGAGCCCGCTCCTCAGCCCCTAGAACCTCCGCACCAGCGCGCCCACCCGCACCCTGGAGCTCACCCGAACCCACCCCCTTATCCTCAGCCCCACCCCCACCCAGCCCAGGCCGCACCACCGTGCTCACCACCTGCCGCCCGGCCCTGTCCAGCCGCGACACCAGCGCCGCCCCGGCCCCCTCACCCAGCAGCCGCCACCACTGCGCCGGTACGGAGTCCAGCGGCTGGATCAGGATCTCCGCCTGCCCGCCGCAGGTCAGCCCGGCGGACTCCGCCTCGGCCCCGTGCACCGACACCTCGCACACCCGGGCCGTGTCCCCGGCCGGCAGCGCCGCCACCTCGGCGACGAGCTGAGCATCGAAGACCCCGCGGTACAGCCGGCCCTCGCAGGTGCCGCGCGCATCGATCAGCACCGCCCCGCCGGGCTCCCGCGGCCCGAACCCCTGCTCGGTCACGGCCCTGGCCAGAAAGGCCCCCCGCCCCTCAGCCACCCACTGCTGCGCGACATCCACGATCTCCCGCACCGGACACCCCTTTCACCAGGCGTTTTCACCAGAGGCCCAACGCCCCCAACGTACGCCCGCCCCCCACACCGCCACCCCACCCCAAGCCCATGTCCAGCCTTTCCCCCAACCCCACCCGTACGATCCGCCAACCCGCACCCCCACCGCCCCCCCACCACCCCTGACCTGACCCTTTGCTAAACCCACCCGATGGTGCAAGATCGCCCTGCCCTGCCCTGCCCTGCCCTGCACTGCACTGCCCCACCGCACCTCCCGCTCTGCCCCGCCTCCCGCCCTGCAGCGCACACCGCCAGCGGGATTGCGCCACCTGAAGGACGACCCCCAGGTGTCTCAGCTCATCGGCTACGCGTCCGGAGTCTTCGACCTCTTCCACATCGGGCACCTGAACCTCCTCCGGCACGCGCGCGCCCAGTGCGACCACCTGGTCGCCGGCGTCCTGAGCGACGAGGCCTCCGCCCACAAGGGCCACCTCCCGGTGATCCCCCTCGAAGAGCGCATGGAGATCGTCCGCTCGATGTCGTACGTCGACGAGGTCGTGGTCGACCACACGCTGGAGAAGATGGAGGCCTGGCAGCGGGTCGGCTTCCACCGCCTCTTCAAGGGCGACGACTGGCGAGGCACCCCCCGAGCCGCCCAGTGGGAGAGCGACTTCGGTGCCGTAGGCGTAGAGGTCGTCTACCTCCCCTATACGACCCACGTCTCCAGCACCCACCTCCGCCACCTCCTCCAACAGCTCTGAACCCCACCCCACCGCACCCCACGCCTCGCCCCACCCGCCCCCTCCCCCCGCGGCGGAGTAACGTCGTCCCCACACGCTCTTCCCACCGTCACCCGCACGGACGGCCCCCGCCGGGCCACAGCAGCCCTCCGGCCGACGACCCGAAGACCGCCACGACCGACCCACCCACCCACGACCGGGAGCCCCCGTGACCAAGAGCAAGAACATCAACAACCCCATCGGCCAGGGCGGCGGCCAACGCAAGCGCCTGTCCCGCACCGAACGCCAGAACAACGGCCCCCACCGCAACCTGGACCGCCAGGGCGCAGCCGACAAGAAGGCAGAACTCCTCCGCAAAATGCGCGAAAAAACCGAAACCCCCAACGCTCCCCAGCCGTAACCCCCCTCGCGGCTCCCGCACATGCCGCTGGGGTGCTCGGCGCCCGGAAGGCGAAGCAGATCTACGCCGCAGCCCGGCACCACCTGCCTCAGCGGGATGCGTGAGGCCGAACCACTGGTGCGCCGACGCCGACGTGCTGTGCACATACGGGGACTGCCGCCCCTCGGCCCCGGGTGATGCGGGCCTGCGCCCGCGGACTCGGCGGAGACCTGCTCCGCGCCATCCAGCAGCGGCAGTTGCCCGCACATACGCGAAGACCCCGTCCTCAGCGTTACCGCTGATGGCGGGGTCTTCGGGCACTTCCTGCGAAGTGCCCCCGGCAGGATTCGAACCTGCGCACACGGCTCCGGAGGGCCTGTGAGCTTGCGGCATAGCAGCAGTTCAGCAGCTTGCTACGGGCCGGTCGGGGCTGCCCAGTCCACGAATGGGCCACGGGCTGCCCAGGCGCCTACTCCAGCAGGATCTCCTCCGGTCGACGGTTGGTGACCGCGGTCTCGCGGACCCGCAGTATGTCCTCGATGCAGGCTTCAAGGTCTCCGCCGTGATCATCCCGGGCCATGCTCCTGAGCTCCCGCGCCAGGTCTAGCCCGTTGACTAGAACGATCGGATATTGATCCTCGACCATCTCGGTCTGCGCCGGCACGGAGTAGGCCCCGGTCGTGACATAGACGCCGATCCAGCCCCGGCGGAGACGCGCCACAACCCGAGCGATCTGGTCGGCGGAGACGACGTGGTCGAGCCGGACACACTTCGCCTGACCGAGGACGACGAGGCTGGTGCCTGCCAGTCCGCTTCCGATGTCGAGCCTGCCCACGAAGTCAGCCCCTCCATCGCCGGACCGTTGGGTCAGCCATCCTTCGAGGTAACTGTTCCCAGCACCTCGCAGCACGCGCGCGGCAACCGCGGAGGCCACAGCCTCGAAGTCGTGCTTGCGGCCATCGAAGTACTTGTAGATCAACTCCAGATCTTTGGCCTCAGGCGTGCCCGGCTGCGGTCGCTGGTCAGGCACCTTGGTCACTTTGGCCCGTGCAACCCGCCGGCGGAGTCGCGGAAGCTCCGAACTGCCGTTCCTGACCCACTCCCGCCACGCCCGCGGAGCAAGTGCGAGCGTCTCTGCGTCGCTCAGATCCTTGTTGCGACGGGAGTGGATCCACTCCCAAGAGACCTTGTCGTCCTCGTCGGTCAGGTCGAGCAGGGCGATGTCGTACACGTAGTTGGTGAAAGTAGCGTGGTCACTACCGCCCCACTGCACCAGTCGCTCAGCCCGCTCGATGATGCCCAGCCCGCAGAACTCGACATGGCCCTTTACCTTGCCGCTGCGTGAGACGGCGCGGAATAGGAGCAGCGGGACACCACTGGCACGTTCCTCAGGTGTGTGCCCCTGATGCCCGGTGAACGCATCGAGCAGTGCAGCGTTGCCGATCGTCTTTCCGGGGGGCACCGTGGTTGTGGCTTTGTGGTCTCCGAAGTAACGCACGTGCCCGTTGTCCATGTCGAACACGTCATGCCAAGGGGTTTGTTCGGTTCCTGCCTTCCACGGACTGGATCGGACGAGGATCACCGGCCGTCGGGGAGATGGCGCCGCCGCGACCTTGGCCATCCCGTTGATGCCTGACTCGAGGAGCGCTCGCCTCATGTCCGGTGAGTGGGTCACGTGGTGGAAGTTGGGATAGCCGTCGAGAACCTTTGGTACGGGGTCCTTGCCGGTGGCGTACCGATACACCTGACCCACACGTAAGCTCCCACCCATGGCGCCCCCTGACACTGTTGCGATCCTGCGGCGACACTAGCGGCAGGTACCGACAGTCGGGGCGTCCCTCCCGGTGAGAGTCCAGACTCCGTTCGCGTGACGCTCATGCACTGACGGACGTTGCCTGGCCGGCAGGGCCCCAACTGGCATGAACGCAGCGTGTGGGACGAAGTGCTGGTGCCACCACGAACCACGCGGTAGCTTGATCGCCCTGCATTGGCATGTTCCGTGACGAACGGGGGACTCATGAGCACTGTCGTACCTCAGTTGGAGATTCGATTTCGAGGCCGGGTTATCGAGCATCTCGGCATCGACATGTATCAATCGCCAGTGGCGGCAATCGCTGAACTGGTTTCCAATTCTTGGGATGCGGATTCCCGGAACGTCGATGTTGCCCTGCCGGTAAAGATTGGTCCGGGTGCGCAAATTGTCATCTCCGACACCGGCGAGGGGATGACGCTTGCCCAGTGCCAGGAGCGTTACCTGAACGTCGGTTATGACCGCCGTAAAGATCGAGGCGACGATAGGACGCCTGAAGGTCGCCCAATGATGGGGCGGAAGGGCATCGGCAAGTTTGCTGGCTTCGGTATTGCTCGATTCGTGACCGTGGAAACGGTTAGCAAAGAGACCGGCGAGCGGACGGTATTCCGCCTCGATGCTGCGCAGCTGATTGAAGATGTTGACTCTTACGCCGAAAGTCGGCCCTTGGCGGTCGAGGTTTTGGAGTACGATGCGCCTTCAGAGGGGCGTAAGAGGGACCACGGCACGACTATCACCCTGAGTGACCTTTCGCTGAAGGTTACGCCGAATGCATCTCAGTTCAGGACGAGCATGGCGCGTAGGTTCTTGCTGCTGGAGCGGGCAGATGAGTTCCACGTAAATGTGAACGGCGAGCCCATTTCGGATTCTGAGGATGTCGAGAAGATAGAGTTCTCTTTCCCTGGCGCCTACTCTCATGATCAATTGCCGGACGGGGTGGTTATCGACGAGGACGGGTGGGGCTTGGAGACCCTCCCGGATGGCAACACGGTTCGATGGAAGTTTGTCTTCTACAAGGAGCCGATCGGCGAAGAGGAGCTGACTGGGATTTCGGTTTTCAGTCATCACAAACTCGCCCAGCGGCCCTTCCTGTTCAACCTCAGTGGCGGGTTCGGGGGTCAGCAGGGAACTAGCTATCTGTCTGGGCGGGTCGAGGCGGATTTCCTCGATGAACAGAAGCGGGATCTCATCTCCACTGAGCGTCAGCGGGTCAACTGGGAGATGGACGCATCTCGCCCCCTTTTGGAATGGGGGCAGGGTCGGGTCAAGTCGCTGCTGCGGATCTGGCAGGGCCTGCGTTCCAAGGCCAAGGTCGATGCGATGCGCAAGCGAATGACGCCGTTTTCGGTACGGCTCGGAAAGCTGGAAAAGCCGGAGCGGAAGATCGTTGAGAAGGCGCTCACGTCAATCGCCCGCATTTCTTCGCTGAATGACGATCAGTTTGCGGACCTGGCAGAAGCGATGCTTACGGCCTGGGAAGGTGGCCGGCTTCGAGGGCTGATTGATGATCTCTCTGAGGCTGACATCATGGATGCTGAGGCCCTGGTGAAGATCCTGGCAGAGTCGCGCGTCATGAGTGCGCTTCATGCGGCTGAGCGTGTCAAGAGTCAGCTGAATTTGATTACGGGACTGGAAGAGAGGATCAAGAAGCGCGAACTTGAGAACGAAGTCCGCGACTACATTGCCGAGAACCCCTGGCTTGTCTCTCCCAGATGGGAAACCTTCAGGGTGGAAAAGAGCGTAAAGGGGCTCGTTGACGAGGTCGCCAAGGAGGCGTATGGAGAATACTGGAACGCTCGGATGGATCTCGTCTTGTCATCCGGCAATCAGCTTCTGGTTGTGGAGTTCATGCGCCCCGGACTCAAGGTTGACTGGGATCACCTGAACCGATACGAGCGCTACGTCTACAAACTGCAACATGCCACACTGGCCCGTTACTCCGATTTCCGTTCGGTATCCGGGTTGCTGGTTGCGGATAAGATCGAGAAGGCGACGGATGTTCTCGCTAAGATCGATGACATGCGGCCGCGCGACATGGATGCAATGGATTGGGCGGGATTGCTCGGGCGGGCGAAGAAGCAATGGGAAGATTACTTCGAGATCCTCTTCTCGCGAGCACCGGAGGACCTGCGTATGCAGTCGCTTGTTCATGATCCGGTCGGTGGCGCAAGTTAGAACACGCATCGGTGTGGGCTGAGCGGATATAGACGGGGGCGTGCCCCTTCTCGCTACCCACCCAACTCCCATCCCGTCTGCCGTCGACCCACACGTATGTGGAGCGGGCGCGGTGCCGGGCGTCCAGGTGGAGCGCCCAACTGGACGTACGACCTGGACGCCCGGTGCCGTGGCTGCTCGGCTTGTCCTGGGTCGATGGCAGACGGGATGGGAGTTCCCCGCCTCAACCACACTCCGGCCGGCACGCGCGAGCGGTGCCCCGCCATCCCGGAGCCTGAGCGCCCCCGCCGGAGGCCTGTTCGGTGAGGGAGGGAACCAGCGGCCCCCATGTGCTCGGCTCATGCCTTCGGGCCTATCCCGTCTGTAGGGGCGGGCGTCGGCGCAGCGCGCGCGGAGCGGGCCGAAGGCAGGAGCGTCGCGCGAGAGCGGAGCCGGGAAGCCCGCCCGGCGGAGCGGAGCGCAGCCGGGTGCTTGATGAAGTAGGGAAAGTTTGACCCACTCCTAAAGGCCTTCTTGTGGGCGGCTGCTCGGGCTGTTGCCATGGTCTTGGGGACGGCCAAGGCTGAGGGGGGCCTGTGGGGGAGCTGACGGTCAAGGCATGGAAGCGGTATGGGCGAGACCGGCTCTATGTGAATGACTCCGATGGCGGTGAGGTGGCTTGGTTTGATCAGGTCAGCGGGCATCTGGAGTTGAAGCGTCCGGAGTTACAGGCAGAGGTGCTCATGGCGCTCGTTCGGTACGTGCCGACGGAGGGTGGTGCCAACGGGGCCACGGCTGGGAAGGTTCCGAAGATGCGGGGGTCGGTGCCTCCGCCACTCGTCTCTCGGCCGCAGCCTGAGCCCCGGCCGACCTCTCAGGTGTCGCCTCCTCCTCGGCCTTCGGTGCCTCCTTCGCTGCCGCCCCTGGCTGACGGTGACGATCTGGCGCGGAACAAGCCCGGTGAGGGGCTGAAGAAGAAGCTGGCCGCGGAGGGGCCCGGGCTCGCACAGCGGTGGCTCGATGTGGTGCTGCGGCGCCCCGCAAGGATGGACAGCTGGCGCAAGGGCCTGGTGGGGGAGCGGAAGGTCGGGAAGGAACTGCGGCGGTTCCTTGGGCATGGCTGGGTGGTCTTGCACTCGGTGCCGTTGCCGCCGAAGCACGACATCGATCACTTGTTGATCGGGCCCGGCGGGGTGTTCACGCTGAACACGAAGAACTTCACCGGACGGAACGTCTGGGTCGGCGACGACGTCGTCAAGGTCGATCACGGGCCGGGGTACCCCATCCCGAAGAAGGCCCGGCGGGAAGCCGAACGCGCGGCCAAGGTGCTGACTGCCCACTGCGGCTTCTCAGTGGAGGTGGCCCCGCTGCTGATCTTCGTGCAGCCGGCAGCGGTCGAACTCGCCTCGCCTCGGCAGACGGTGCAGGTCTACAACGACCGCAGCCTCGCGGCCCTCGCGCACGCCACCGGAGTGCTCGACGCTCGGAAAGTGGAGCAGATCTACGCCGTCGCCCGGCACCGGCAGGCCTGGGCTACTGCCTGAGGGCCGTAGTGGATCGTCGGCTCAGCTCGCGTCGATCAGCCGGCGCCCGTCGTGGCTGCGGACGTGGGGGCCCGCTCCGTCCAAGGCGTCCAGGAGACGTACGGCGAAGACCTCGGCCATGCGGTCGGCTACCTCGTCGGGGGTGAGCCATGCGACGGCCGTGGACTCATCGGAGGTGCGCTCCGTGCCGCCTGTCGGCCTACAGCGGAAGACCAGGGCGACCACGCCCCGGGTCGTGTTCTTGTAGACGCCGGTCAGCTCGTCTACCGCCACGTGGATGCCGGTTTCCTCCAGGACTTCGCGGCGTACGCCGTCCTCGGGGGACTCGGTGAGCTCCAGGACTCCGCCGGGGAGTTCCCAGGTCCCGTTGTCCGCGCGCTGGATCGCCAGCAGCCGGCCGTCCTCGCGCACGACCGCGCCCGCCACGGACACGGAGTGGAGGGGCGTTGACTGGACCTTCGGGGCTCCCGTACTCATGTACAGGAGCATAGGAGGCCGAGAAGGAGCATGGGAACCGCAAGCAACGGCAAGGCCGTACCCAAGTACTTGCAGGTGGCGAACGACCTTGTCCAGCAGATCCGGGCGGGGGTGCTCAGCGCCGGCCAGATGGTGCCGAGCGAGTCGGAGCTGATGGACCGCTACGGCGTCTCCGTCGGGACCGTACGCAAGGCCATGGTGGAGGTCCGCGCGAGCGGGCTGGTCGAGACCCGCCACGGCAAGGGGTCGATAGTCAAAGACCGCCCGCCGGTGCGGCACCGGTCCTCGGACCGCTTCCGCCGCTCGCTGCGGCAGGAGGGCAAGGCTGCGTACCTCGCCGAGTCCACGCAGTCCGGGGCGGAAGCCAAGGTCAGCGTGCTGTACATCGGCCCCTTGGCGGCTGAGGGGGAGATCGCCGATCGGCTCGGCGTGGACGAAGGCACCCAGGTGCTCGCCCGCCGGCGGCTCTACTTCCGCAACGGGACGCCGGTCGAGACGGCCAGCTCCTACCTGCCGTGGGACGTGGTGAAGGAGATCCCCGAGCTGTTCGCCGAGAACCCGGGCGGCGGGGGCATCTACGCCCGGCTCGAAGACCACGGGCACGTGTTCGCGGAGTTCGTGGAGACGCTCCAGGCTCGGCAGGCCACGGCGGCGGAGGTGTCCGAGCTGGCTCTCAGCCCCGGCGCCCCGGTGGTCCGGCTGCTCCGGAACGCCGTGACGACCAAGGGGCGTGTGGTCGAGGTCTGCGACACCCTCATGGCGGCTGACCAGTTCGTCTTCGAGTACCGGATCCCCGCTCAGGACTGACGCGCCCTCAAGTCCCTTCAACCCGCTGCGAGTTTTCTCTCGTAGCGGGTTGACTCATGTATAGGAGTCGGGCACTCTTCTTCATGTCACTCATATACATGAGTGACGGAGTCGAACCTCTATAGAGGAGTGATCTGCGTGCGTCAGCTCCCCATCGACACCGCCGCGGCCATGGTGATGGTGGCCCAGCCCCCGACCCCGAAGATCAAGGACCGGCGGACCGGCGAGATCGCCACCGACCCCGAGACGAACGCCACGCTCATGACCGTGGACGTGCTCTTCGCCGCGTACGGCGAGGCCGAGGTCCTGTCCGTGGTCGTGCCCAAGCCCGGCATCACCGGCGACCTGACCATGGGGACCCCGGTGGCCCTGACCGGTCTCGTCGCCCGACCCTGGGAGAACGAGTTCAACGGCCAGAAGCGGCACGGCATCTCCTTCAAGGCCATCGCCGTGACCTCGCTCGCCGCGGACGCGTCGAAGGCCAAGGGCGCCTGAACGTGGACGCCTTAGCGGTCGCGCTGCTGCTGGTCGCCTTCGTCGCACCCGTGCTGGTGCTCCGGTGGTGGCGGCCGGCCTGGTACTGGATGGCCTTCGGGATCGTCTTCGCGGTCGTACGGGTCCTGGTCCGCTACCGGTCGGTGATGGAAGCCTGCGGGCTCACCGTCCCGCCGCCCCGGTGGCGCCTGACCCTGGCCCGCTGGTCGAAGCGCGAAGTCCCGGAGTGGCGGGCCCCGCGCATCCTGCGGATACGGCCGACCCGGACCGGCCTCGTGCTCCGGCTCCGGCTTCGGCCCGGCCAGGACGCGTATGACCTTTCCGCCGCCTCGGACCGGCTCCGGCACTCCTTCGCGATGTACAACGTGATCGCCCGGGAAGTCCGCTCGGGAGTCGTCGAACTGCGGATGACCGGCTACGACGTACTCAAGCGGGTACGGATGCCAGCCGTACGGGACGAACACCCGATGAGCGTTCCCGTGGCGCTGAGGGAGGACGGGCAGGTCTTCTGCCGGGACTACCTCCAGGTGCCGCACGCGCTGAACGTCGGCGCCACGCAGTCCGGCAAGTCCGTCTACCTCCGCAACCTGGTCGTCGGCCTCGCGACCCACCGCGTCGCCCTGGTCGGCATCGACTGCAAGAACGGGGTGGAACTCGCCCCGCTGGCGCGGCGCTTCACGGCCCTCGCCGAGAACCCCGAAACCGCCGCGGACGTGCTCGCCGCACTCGTCCGCTACATGTCCCGTATCTACGACCTGATCCGGCGCGAGCAGGGCATCAGCCTCGACGTGCCCGACGCGGAGATCACCGCCAACATCTGGGACCTGCCGCGGCACCTGCGGCCGGTGCCGGTGGTCCTGCTGGTCGATGAAGTCGCCGAACTCGCCCTGTACGTCACCAAGGACGAAGAACGGCGGCGCGACCAGATCATCACGGACCTGGTACGCCTCGCCCAGCTCGGCCGGGCCGCCGGCATCTATCTGGAGATCTGCGGCCAGCGGTTCGGATCAGAGCTCGGCAAGGGGATCACCATGCTCCGGGCCCAGCTCACCGGCCGCACCGCGCACCGCGTCAACGACGAGACCTCGGCAAACATGGCCTTCGGTGACATCGCCCAAGACGCGGCCCTCGCGACCGTACGGATCGCGGCCGACCGCCCCGGTACCGCCGTGGCCGGCGACTCCTCCGGCGGCTGGGTCCGCATCCGCACCCCGCACCTCTCGATCCGCCGCGCCGTGGACGTCTGCAACGCCAACGCGCACCGGACCCCGGACATCGGCGAACTGGCCCCGTTCCGGCCCGCGGTCCCCGCGCCGCCGCTGACCGGCAAGGTCCTGCCCAAGCAATCCGCGGCCGGCGTCTGAACCCCATCGCACCAAGGTCGGCGTGACCTCGACACGCCACGCCCCTACCCAGCCATGCCCTCAACCGATCCGAAAGGAGCGTTCGCCATGGCCACGACCAGGAAGAACACGGCCCGCAGGCCCAAGCCCGCGGTCATCGAGTGCCCGGACTGCCACGGGTCCGGCGAGACCGACGAGAGCGTCTGTGTCGGCCCCCGCGGGCGCCGGAAGACCGGCGACAAGCAGACCGCCGTCTGCCTGACCTGCTTCGGGGCCGGCCAGACCGCGACCACCTGAGAGGAGCGGACAATGGCCCGCACCCTGCGCCTGGACGCGGTGCTCGTACAGGCCGTCATCGCCGGGGCCCTGTCCTTCGCCCACCTGCACGACCTCGCCGAAGCGGCCGGCCAGACCGGCTGGAAGGCCTGGGCCTACCCGGTCAGCGTGGACCTGCTCCTCGTCGCTGCCTGGCACCGGCTCCGGCTGCTTCGGAAGGCCGGATGCCCGACCGGTTCGGCTTGGCTCTGGTTCACGGTGGCCCTCGCCGCCTCGCTCGGGGCGAACGTCGCCACCGCCGGACTGCTCGACCTGGACGACGTACCGGCCTGGCTGCGGATCCTCGTGGCCGGCTGGCCCGCCCTCGCCTTCCTCGGCGGCACCCTCCTCGCCCACCACCGGCCCCCGGCCGCGACTGCCCCCGATCACGGCGAGACCTCGGACCCCGTGAAGGGTCCCGCCCTCACGGTGATCGAGCGGGAGCCGGACCCCCAGCCCGATCCCGAGCCCGATCCCATCCCTGAAGTCCCCGACGTGCCCGAACTGCCGACCGCGGCCCCGGACCCGGCGGTGACTGAGCCCGACCCCGTACCGATCCCTGAGTCGCTAGCCCCGGCCGTACCGCTCGCCCTGGTCGAGCACGCCCGGCGCCTCGCTGCCGACCACCAGGCCCGTACGGGCACCCCGCTCGACCCGTCCGCCCTCCGCGCCCGCCTCGGCGTCCCGGCCCCGATGGCCGACGCGATCGCCGCCCAACTCGCCTGAAAGGAGATCCCGTGTCCGCCCTCGACCGCTTCACCTCGCTCATGCGCATCGGCCCGGTGCAGATCGGCACCTACCGCGACCGCCGCAACGGCCGCACCCGGCACGCCGCGGTCTGCACCGCCGAGGACTGCGGATGGTCGGTCGCCAATTACGCCTCCAGCACCGCCGCCCAGCTCGCCGCCCGCGCCCACCGCTGCCGCATCACCTGACCCCAGGAGACCGTCATGGACGTCCCGCTCTGGCTCGCCCTGATCGCCGTCGGCGCCCTCGGCGTCAAGCTCGTCCGCCCGCCCTGGTGGCTGATCGCCGTGCTCCTGCTCGGCGGCTACCTCCTCGCGGACAGCCTCCTCGCCCCCGTCATCGACGGAGCCATCACCAAGTAACCCCATGAAGGGAGAACAGCCATGTTCCGCCCCAAGATCCCGACCAACCCCCTGCCGACCGGCCTCGTGACCCCGCTGGCCCACCCGACCGCGCCCGCCGTGCCGGACCCGACGTCCGTCCCTGCCCCCGCCCCGGTCGCGGCGCCGGTGGCTCAGCCTCGTGTACAGATCCCGGCTGTCCGCCTCACCCCGACCGGCCTCGTCGCCGCGGTCGCCGGTGGTGCGGGCCTGGTTCTGGTCGTCGGTGCGGTGCTGGTCTCGCTGCTGCTCGCCGTCGCCATCACCGGCGCCTCGGTCGCCGTCTGCGCCGTCGTCCTGCGGTCGCTGCTGAACGGCCAGACCCACCGCTGATCCGGCCCCGGGACGGCCTCAACCGCCAAGTCTCCGCCGTCCCGGCGCCGTGCTCCTGCCCGAACCAAACGATCCGGAAGGAAGCACCATCATGGCCCAGCACACCCTTGCCCGGGGACACATCTGCCCCGACTGCGACGGTCACGCCTCCGTCGCCATCACCCTCGGCGGCCGCACCCCCGCCGGCCACCTGCGCACGATCACCGCCCACTGCAAGGCCTGCCACGGCACCGGCACCCGTCAGAGCGGGCGCACCGGATCGCCGTCCGCCTCCGCCGCCAGGGCCGGACGGTGAGGCCCGTGGGCCGTCTTCGGGTCCTGGACCTGTGCTGCGGGGCCGGTGGCGCCGGGATGGGCTACCACCTCGCCGGCCTGGACGTCGTGGGCGTGGACGTCAACCCCCAGCCCGACTACCCCTTCGAGTTCCACCAGGGCGACGCGGTCGACTTCGTCCGCCGCCACGGCGCTGGCTTCGACCTGGTCCACGCCTCCTGGCCCTGCCAGTCCCACTCCACCCTGACCAAGGGCACCAACCGGGGCCGCACGTACCCCGACCTCATCCCCGCCGGTCGCACCGCCCTCCTCGCCACCGGCCGCCCCTACGTCATCGAGAACGTTCCCAGCGCCCCGCTGCGCCCGGACCTGGTGCTGTGCGGGGAGATGTTCGGGCTCGGCGTGATTCGCCACCGGGTCTTCGAGGTCCACGGCTTCCCCACGCTCCAGACCCCGCACCTGCGCCACCGTGGCCGGGTCGCCGGCGTCCGCCACGGCCGTACGCACACCGGCCCGTACTTCGCCGTCTACGGCCAGGGCGGCGGCAAGGGCACCGTCCCCCAGTGGCAGACCGCCATGGGCATCGGCTGGACGTCCGACCGCCGCGCGCTCGCCCAGGCGATCCCGCCCGCCTACACCCGCCACATCGGCGAACAGTTCCTCGACCACCACCGGCGGGCGGAGGTGCTGGCATGGGCCTCCTGAACTGGCGCGACAACCGCCACTTCGACCACTCCGGGGACTGCGCCTGCACCCTCTGCGGCAAGCCCACCCCCCTTCGGTCCCACCGCGGCGAGCCCGTCCACAAGGTGTGCGCCGAGGACTGGAACGACCGGCACCCCGACGAGCCCCGCCAGAGCACCCCGCCGGACCGGAACGGCAACTCCACCGTCCTCGGCTCCTGGCGCTTCTTCTCCGACCCGGCCCCCAAGAAGAACCAGGGAGACCACGCGTGACCCACACCGCCACCATGGCGGGCCTGGACCCGGCCACCCTCGCCGATGCGCTGAGGGTGGCCGGGTCCCCCGGCTTCCGCCGCTGGGAAGAGCAGGTCCACCGCACCGGCGGCTGCGCCGACCCCATCCACATCACCGGCTGGACCGCTACGACCGACAAGGCCACGGGGCTGGCGCTGCACCGCTACTCCACCGCCGACGAGCCCGGCGGCCGGCTCCGGATCGCCTGCGGCAACCGCCGGGCCTCCCGCTGCCCCTCCTGCGCCTGGACCTACGCGGGCGACACGTACCACCTGATCCGGGCGGGACTCGCCGGAGACGACCGGCGCGGTGTCCCCGCCACCGTCCGCGAGCACCCCCGCGTCTTCGCCACCCTCACTGCCCCGTCCTTCGGCCCGGTCCACAACCGCCCCGCCACCGGCCGCCCCTGCCGCTGCGGCACCCGCCACCACGAGGACGCGGCCGAACTCGGCACCGCCCTCGACCCCGCCACCTACGACTACGCCGGCGCCGTCCTCTTCAACAACCACGCCGGACAGCTCTGGGCCCGCTTCGCCAACCGCCTCCGCCGCGAGCTCGCCCTACGCGCCGGCCTCACCCGCCGTGAGCTCGCCGAGTCCTGCCGCGTCTCCTTCGGCAAGGTCGCCGAGTTCCAGAAGCGCGGAGCGATCCACTTCCACGCCGTGATCCGCCTCGACGGACCCGGCGGCCCCTCCACCCCGCCGCCCCACTGGGCCTCCACCCACCTGCTCTCCGAAGCGATCCGGGCCGCCGCCGCCCACGCCTACACGACCCTCACCGTCCCCGCCGCCGGCGACCAGCCCGCCCGCACCCTCCGCTGGGGCACCCAGCTCGACGTACGCCCCATCAAGGCCTTCGGCGACGGCTCCGACATCACCGAACAGGCCGTGGCCTCGTACGTCGCCAAGTACGCCACCAAGGCCGCCGAGGACACCGGCACCCTCGACCGCCGCATCGGCAACCGCGAAGCCCTTGTCCTCCTCGACGTCCCCGACCACGCCGCCCGCCTGATCACGGCCTGCCTCGACCTGGACCCGCTGTACCCGGACCGCCGCCTCGCCGCCTGGTCGCACATGCTCGGCTTCCGCGGCCACTTCTCCACCAAGTCCCGCCAGTACTCCACCACCCTCGGCGCCCTCCGCCAGACCCGCGCCGACTACCGGGCCGCCCAGGAACAGCACGCCTTCGACGCCGCACCGGACACGGTCCTCGTCCTCTCCTCCTGGCAGTACGCCGGCCACGGCCACACCCCCGGCGAGTCCGCCCTCGCCGCCACCATCGCCCGCGGCATCCAGCTCAACCGCCGGACCGCCCGTGAAGCCCTGCAAGACCTCCCTGCCCCGGAAGGAGACGCGGTATGAAGGACGAGCTGATGACCACCGCGGAGGTTCTCGCCGAGCTGAAGGGGATCTCGCGGCGGACCTTCTACCGGTGGCGAGAGCTGGGCAAGGCGCCCAAGGCCTTCACGCTGCCCAACGGCGAGCTGCGGGTCTGGCGCTCCGACTTCCACGCCTGGCTGCGGTCCCGGGAAGGGGCTGCCGCGTGAAGTCGCTGGACGTCAAGATCTGGAGCGTCCGGAAGCGGGACACCAAGCGGCCTTCCTACGACGTCCGCTGGTCCGTGTCCGGGCAGGTGTTCTCAGAGTCCTTCCGGACGAAGGGGCTCGCGGACAACTACCGGTCCAAGCTCATGCGGGCGGCCCGTGACGGTGAGGAGTTCGACACGGGCTCGGGGCTCCCCGGCTCGATGGCCGAGCAGAAGCCGACGCTGACCTGGTACGCCTTCGCGCTCAAGTACCTCGCCATGAAGTGGCCGCACGCGGCCCCGAACACCCGGGACGGGATCAACGAGTCCCTGACCTCGGTCACGATGGCGCTCCTGAACGACCGGCCCGGCCGACCTGCGGACGCTGAGCTGCGCAAGGCCCTCAGGAACTGGGCCTTCGTCCTCCCCGCCCCGGACGACCGGGAGCTTCCGGCCGACGTCGGCAACGTCCTGCACTGGGTGGCCAAGGCCTCCCGGCCGCTGTCCGACCTCACCGATCCGGCACTCGGCCGTGCGGTCCTCGACTCGCTGAAGCTCAAGCTGGACGGGACCGCGGCGGCTGCCGAGACCGTACGGCGGAAGCGGCGCACGCTGGTGAACGCCCTGCTCTACGCCGTGGACCTCGGCGAGTTCCGAGAGAGCCCGCTCGCGGCTGTTCGCTGGCAGAAGCCCAAGGTCTCGAACGAGGTGGACCCCCGGGTCGTGGCCAACCCGGAGCAGGCCCGCGCGCTCCTGCACGCGGTCTCGTACGTCGGCGGCTACCGCCGGGCCCGCGGCCGGCGCCTGGTGGGCCTCTTCGCCGGGATGTACTTCGGGGGCTTCCGGCCGGCCGAAGCGGTCGGTCTCTCCGAGCCGGACCTGACCCTGCCGGACTCCGGCTGGGGCACCGCCCTGCTGCACCGCACCCGGCCGAGCGTGGGCAAGCAGTGGACCGATTCGGGGGAGAGCCACGACGACCGGGGGCTGAAGAACCGGCCCGTGGAGGACGTCCGCCGGGTGCCGATCCCGCCCCAGCTCGTGTCCATCCTCCGGGAGCACCTGGACACCTTCGGCACGGCTGCGGACGGTCGGCTGTTCGCCAGTGAGGGCGGGGGAGTGGTGTCCTCCTCGACGTACTACCGGGCCTGGCAGGAAGCCCGGGTCCTCGCCCTGCCGCCGGCCGTCGCGGCCTCGCCGCTCGCGCACCGGCCGTACGACCTCCGACACTCGGCGCTGTCCACGTGGCTCAACGCGGGCGTCGACCCGACCGAGGTCGCCGAGCGCGCGGGCAACAGCGTGGAGGTGCTGTTGAGCCGGTACGCCAAGTGCCTGGACGGTCGGCAGGAGGTGGCGAACCGGCGGATCGAGGACCTGTTACGCGAGTACGAGTGAGTGAGCGCGCAAGAGGTGCGATAGACCGCGAGGCCCCTGGACCTGTCCGGGGGCCTTCGGCGTTTCCTGGGCTGACCTGCGCCGACGGCTCAAGATCCCGTCCACGAATAGTCCGCGGGCCCTGGCATACGGCTGCGCACAGGGGCAGTTGGCTGCACATACGCGAAGACCCCGTTCTCAGCGTTGCCGCTGATGGCGGGGTCTTTGGGCACTTCCTGCGAAGTGCCCCCGGCAGGATTCGAACCTGCGCACACGGCTCCGGAGGCCGTTGCTCTATCCCCTGAGCTACGGGGGCGTGTCGTCTGCTTTGCGGCGACGGGTAGAACCCTACCAGCTTCCCCGGGGTGATCAGGAACTGGTTTGCGGGGGAGGGGTGGTCGGGTCGCTCGGACGGGGTGGAAGTGGGGAAAACCCGGACGCGGGGGCCGGGGCCCACCTACTCTCGAGTTGTGTCAGGCGCCTCGGGCCGGGTGCTTGTTGTCGACGACAACAAGGTCATCCGGCAGCTGATCAAGGTCAATCTCGAGCTGGAGGGCTTCGAGGTCGTGACCGCGAACGATGGTGCCGAATGCCTGGACGTCGTCCACGAAGTGCGGCCCGACGTGGTCACGCTCGACGTCGTCATGCCGCGGCTCGACGGGCTCGGGACCGCCGCGCGGCTGCGGTCCGATCCGCGTACCAGCCACCTCCCCGTCGCCATCGTCAGCGCGTGTACGCAGTACGAGGTCGAGGACGGTTCCGCGCTCGGCGTGGACGCCTTCCTCGCCAAGCCCTTCGAGCCCGCCGAGCTGGTGCGGGTCGTGCGGCGGCTGATGGAGAGGGAGGGGCGCCGGGCCCAGGCGGGGTGGGCGCGCGGAGGCGGCTGAGCCGCAGGGGGCGGGGCGGTAGGCCGGCCGAAGGATGAGGGGGCGCCGTAGCTCCGGCATCCACATGGCGAAACCCTTCGCGGTCGTGAGGGCCTCCTCCCCTACGCTGGACCCGTGACCCCCGCAGACCTCTCCCGTACCGTCGTGCGCGCCGTGCGCAGCGCCGTCGAGAGCGGGGAGCTGCATGCCGCCGTGCCCGACCGGATCGTGGTCGAGCGGTCCCGGCCCGGTGGGGTCGGGGACTACGCCTGCACCGTTGCGCTGCGGCTCGCCCGCGAGGCCGGGATGGCCCCGTACGCCCTGGCCGAGCTGCTCGCTTCGAAGATCGACGGCACGGGCGGGATCGCGTCCGTGCAGGTCACGGGGCCTGGGTTCCTGAACTTTGTACTGGAGAGTGCAGCGGGTTCCGGTACCCCCGGCACTCCCAGCCTGGTGGGCCTGGTGCGGAGGGAAGGGCTGCGGTTCGGGTACAGGGGGCAGGGGCAGGGGCAGGGTTTCGGGGGGGTTGCCGTTCGCGGGGCCAATCCGTTCGGGGCCGGGCGGGAAGAGGTCGTGCGGGGTGCTGTGCGGCGGATTCTCAGCACGCAAGGGATCCAAGGGGCGCAAGGGGCCCCAGGGGCGCAGCAGGTTCAGGGGAAGGGCCGCGGCGTCGTGCGGGTGGGGGCCGTCAGGGGGGCCTCGGGGCGGGGCTACGAGGTGCTCGGGGGCGCCGATGTGCAGTGGCTGATGCTCGCCGTGCCCGCCCGGGAGGACCTGCGGCTGCCGGATGCGCCGCTTCCGCAGGACGACTCCAACCCCTGCTTCCGGGTCCGGTACGCCCGTACCCGCGCCCTGGCGCTGCTGCGCGCCGCCGCTCTGCTCGGCTTCGAGCCGCTGTACGAGGATCCGCGCCATGATGGCCCCGGACCCGACCACCCCGAACCCGACCACCCCGAACCCGAGGGTCCGCGCCGCGACGGCTCTCCGTACAGCAGCGACCCTCCGTACAGCAGCGGCTCCCCGGACCGCGGGAGTCACCGCATCCCCGGCGCCCGCGACCCCCGGGTGCTGCTCCGGCTCGTCGCCGAGTACCCGCTCGTGCTCGAGGCGGCCGCACACCACCGGTCTCCCGAGCGGATCACCAGGCACCTCGCGCTGACCGCCGACGCCCTCCTGGACTTCCAGCACTGCGTGCTCCCCAAGGGGGACGAGAAACCCTCGGCCGCCCACCGCTCCCGGCTGGCCCTCGCCGAAGCCGCCGGGACGGTGCTGGCCGGCGGCCTGTCCCTGCTCGGTATCGAAGCACCCGAAGTCATGTAGATCCGTCCCAGATCCGTTCCAGATCCGCCGGATACGAAGGCCCCAGGATCCCCGGAGTCCCGGAGGAGCCCGGGGCCGGAGGCCCGGACAGCAGAGAGAGACCCGAACGATGAGCCGTTCCGCGCATCCCGCAGGTCCCCGCCACGGGGACGTGCTCCCCGAGAGCCACTTCACCGCCCCGCCCGCCGACCTCAACGTCCTTGACGAGAAGGTCTGGTCGAAGACCGTCAGCCGCGGTGCGGACGGTGTGGTCTCGGTCGCCGGCATCGAAGTGACCCGGCTCGCCGAGGAGTTCGGCACGCCCGCGTACTTCCTCGACGAGGAGGACTTCCGCGACCGGTGCCGCGCCTGGGCGCACGCCTTCGGCCGGGAGGCCGACGTCTACTACGCCGGAAAGGCCTTCCTCTCCAAGGCCGTTGTGCGCTGGCTGAAGGAGGAGGGGCTCAACCTCGACGTGTGCTCCGCGGGCGAGCTGACGACCGCGCTCGCCGCCGGGATGCCGGCCGAGCGCATCGCGTACCACGGCAACAACAAGTCCGCCGCCGAGATCCGCCGCGCCATCGAGACCGGGGTCGGCCGGATCGTGCTCGACTCCTTCCAGGAGATCGCCCGGGTCGCGCACGCCGCCGCCGGGCTCGGGGTGCGCCAGAAGGTGCAGATCCGCGTCACGGTCGGCGTCGAGGCGCACACGCACGAGTTCATCGCGACCGCGCACGAGGACCAGAAGTTCGGCATCGCCGTGGCCGACGGGCTGGCCGCCGAGGCCGTGCGCCGGGCCCTCGGGCACGACAGCCTGGAGCTCACCGGCATCCACTCGCACATCGGCTCGCAGATCTTCGACATGGCCGGCTTCGAGGTCTCCGCCCGCCGCGTGGTGCAGCTGCTGGCCGCCGTCCGCGACGAACACGGCGTCGAGCTGCCCGAGATCGACCTCGGCGGCGGCCTCGGCATCGCCTACACCTCCGCGGACGACCCCCGCGAGCCCCACGAGATCGCCAAGGCGCTCAGCGAGATCGTCACCCGCGAGTGCGAGTCCGCCGGGCTGCGCACCCCGCGGATCTCCGTGGAGCCCGGCCGCGCCATCGTCGGGCCCACCGCCTTCACCCTGTACGAGGTCGGCACCGTCAAGCCGCTGGAGGGGCTGCGCACGTACGTGAGCGTCGACGGCGGCATGTCGGACAACATCCGCACCGCCCTCTACGACGCCGAGTACAGCGTCGCGCTCGTGTCGCGCCGCTCGGACGCCGCGCCGATGCTGTCCCGTGTGGTCGGCAAGCACTGTGAGAGTGGCGACATCGTCGTACGGGACGCCTACCTGCCCGCGGACCTGGCCCCGGGCGACCTGGTCGCCGTCCCGGCCACCGGTGCGTACTGCCGCTCGATGGCCAGCAACTACAACCACGCCCTGCGCCCGCCGGTCGTGGCCGTCCGCGAGGGGGCGGGCCGGGTGATCGTCCGGCGCGAGACGGAGGAGGATCTCTTGAGTCTCGACCTCGGATAATGAAATTGGCGTCTCACGCACTGGACCGAGGGTGGAAACTTGTGTCCAGTGCGTGAGACTGGTTCACACCGTGCTCTTCCACGGCCTGCGCAGTGCAGGCCGGGTTTTTGACGAAAGGCGTAGGTCGATGATGCGTACGCGTCCGCTGAAGGTGGCGCTGCTGGGCTGTGGAGTGGTCGGCTCAGAGGTGGCGCGCATCATGACGACGCACGCCGACGACCTCGCGCAGAGGATCGGCGCGCCCGTGGAACTGGCCGGCGTGGCCGTGCGGCGCCCCTCCAAGGTGCGCGAGGGCATCGACCCCGCGCTGATCACCACCGATGCGACCGCCCTGGTCAAACGCGGGGACATCGACGTGATCATCGAGGTCATCGGCGGGATCGAGCCCGCCCGGACCCTGATCACCACCGCCTTCGAGCACGGCGCGTCCGTCGTCTCGGCGAACAAGGCCCTGCTCGCCCAGGACGGCGCCGCCCTGCACGCCGCGGCCGAGCAGCACGGCAAGGACCTCTACTACGAGGCCGCCGTGGCCGGCGCCATCCCGCTGATCCGCCCGCTGCGCGAGTCCCTCGCCGGCGACAAGATCAACCGCGTGATGGGCATCGTCAACGGCACCACGAACTTCATCCTCGACAAGATGGACTCGACCGGCGCCGGCTACCAGGAGGCGCTGGACGAGGCCACCGCCCTCGGGTACGCCGAGGCCGACCCGACCGCCGACGTCGAGGGCTACGACGCCGCCGCCAAGGCCGCGATCCTGGCCGGCATCGCCTTCCACACCCGCGTCCGCCTGGACGACGTGTACCGCGAGGGGATGACCGAGGTCAGCGCCGCGGACTTCGCATCCGCGAAGCGCATGGGCTGCACCATCAAGCTCCTCGCCATCCTGGAGCGCGCGGCCGACGGCGAGTCCGTCACCGCCCGCGTCCACCCGGCGATGATCCCCCTCAGCCACCCCCTCGCCTCCGTGCGCGAGGCCTACAACGCCGTCTTCGTCGAGGCGGAGGCGGCCGGGCGGCTGATGTTCTACGGCCCGGGGGCGGGCGGCGCGCCGACCGCCTCGGCCGTTCTCGGCGACCTCGTCGCCGTCTGCCGCAACAAGCTCGCCGAGGCAACGGGGCCCGGCGAGTCGGCGTACACCCAGCTGCCGGTCAGCCCCATGGGCGACGTCGTCACCCGGTACCACATCAGCCTCGACGTGGCCGACAAGCCGGGCGTGCTCGCCCAGGTGGCGACCGTCTTCGCCCTCCACGGGGTCTCGATCGACACCGTCCGGCAGCAGGGCAAGGACGGCGAGGCCAGCCTCGTCGTCGTCACCCACCGCGCGCCCGACGCGGCCCTCTCGGGGACCGTCGAGGCGCTGCGGAAGCTCGACACCGTCCGCGGTGTCGCCAGCATCATGCGCGTTGAAGGGGAGTAAGCACCCATGAGCACCCATCGCACCCACCAGTGGCGCGGCATCATCGAGGAGTACCGGGACCGCCTTCCGGTGACGGACGCGACCCCCGTGGTCACGCTCCGCGAGGGCGGCACGCCCCTGGTCCCCGCTCAGGTCCTCTCCGAGCGCACGGGCTGTGAGGTGCACCTGAAGGTCGAGGGTGCCAACCCGACCGGTTCCTTCAAGGACCGCGGCATGACCATGGCGATCACGAAGGCGAAGGAGGACGGCGCCAAGGCCGTCATCTGCGCCTCGACGGGCAACACCTCCGCCTCCGCGGCCGCCTACGCGGTCCGCGCGGGCATGGTCAGCGCGGTGCTCGTGCCGCAGGGCAAGATCGCCCTGGGCAAGATGGGCCAGGCGCTGGTGCACGGCGCGCGGATCCTCCAGGTCGACGGCAACTTCGACGACTGCCTGGAGCTGGCCCGCCGGCTCTCCGAGAACTACCCGGTCGCGCTGGTCAATTCGGTGAACCCGGTCCGCATCGAGGGCCAGAAGACCGCCGCCTTCGAGATCGTGGACGCGCTCGGCGACGCCCCGGACATCCACGTCCTGCCGGTGGGCAACGCGGGCAACATCACCGCGTACTGGAAGGGCTTCAAGGAGTACCGGGCCGACGGCCTGGCCACCCGCACCCCGCGGGTCTGGGGCTTCCAGGCCTCCGGCTCGGCGCCGATCGTGCGCGGCGAGGTCGTCAAGGAGCCGCACACCATCGCCACGGCGATCCGGATCGGCAACCCGGCCTCCTGGGAGTACGCCCTGGCGGCCAAGGAGGAGTCGGGCGGCTTCATCGACGAGGTGACGGACCGCCAGATCCTGGCCGCGTACCGGCTGTTGGCCGCCCAGGAGGGCGTGTTCGTGGAGCCCGCCTCCGCCGCTTCCGTGGCGGGCCTCCTCAAGGCCGCCGAGGCGGGGCTGGTCGACCCGGGCCAGAAGATCGTGTGCACCGTCACGGGCAACGGCCTGAAGGACCCCGACTGGGCCGTCGCCGGCGCCCCGCAGCCGGTCACCGTGCCGGTGGACGCCGAGGCCGCCGCGGCCCGCCTGGGCCTGGCCTGACGCCTGTACCGCCCGGGCCCGGAGAGGGTCCGGTACGGGTCTGAAGCCGGGCCGGGGGAGCGCCCCGGCCCGGCTTCCCCGCGGCGGCCGGGGTCAGTCCCCCGCAGTCCCGGCGGTACCGAGACAAAGGGGCACAGGAGGCCCGCGACACGCATCGTGCGCCTCCTGTGCGCCCTATGTCGTGACAGAACCTTCCTTCGATAGGCTGTACTTACATCCGTCAGCCGCATATGCCGCCGCGCCGCTGCATATGCCGGGGGTCCGCCGTCAGCGGCTCGCCGGGTCTGTGGATGTCGTACCTTCTGCAGTACATTCGCCGCGAAATCTCGCAGCCAGTCACAAGGAGTGTCATCGAGCGATGGCCGGTCCCGCCTTCCGCGCCGCCGCCGTACGGGTGCGCGTCCCCGCCTCCAGCGCCAACCTCGGCCCCGGCTTCGACGCCCTGGGCCTCGCCCTGGGGCTCTACGACGACGTGGTCGTCCGGGTGGCCGACTCCGGCCTGAACATCGACATCGCGGGCGAGGGCGCCGACTCCCTGCCGCGCGACGAGAGCCACCTGCTCGTACGCTCCATGCGCACGGCCTTCGACCTGCTCGGCGGGCAGCCGCGCGGCCTCGAGGTCGTCTGCGCCAACCGCATCCCCCACGGCCGCGGCCTCGGCTCCTCCTCCGCTGCGATCTGCGCCGGCATCGTCGCCGCCCGCGCCGTGACCATAGGCGGCGAGGCGAAGCTCGACGACGCCGCGCTGCTGGAGCTGGCCACCGAGATCGAGGGCCACCCCGACAACGTCGCCGCCTGCCTCCTCGGCGGGTTCACGCTGGCCTGGATGGACGGCGGCTCCGCCAAGGCCATCAGGATGGAACCCAGCGATTCCATCGTTCCGGTGGTCTTCGTCCCCTCGAAGCCGGTGCTGACCGAGACGGCCCGCGGGCTGCTGCCCCGTACCGTCCCGCACGTCGACGCCGCGGTGAACGCGGGCCGGGCCGGCCTGCTCGTGGAGGCGCTGACCAGGCGCCCCGAGCTGCTGCTGCCCGCCACCGAGGACCGGCTGCACCAGGAGTACCGCGCCCCGGCGATGCCGGAGAGCACGGCCCTGGTCAACAGGCTGCGGGCGGACGGGGTCCCCGCGGTCATCTCCGGCGCGGGCCCGACGGTCCTCGCGCTGGTCGAACACGGTGCGGCCGACAAGGTCGCGCTGCTCGCGGGCGAGGGGTGGGCGGCCAACCGGCTCGCCCTCGACGCCGCGGGTGCGAGCGTCCTGCCGCTCGGCGGCTGAGCCCGCCCGGCCCGCTGCCGGGCCGGGCGGCGCCTGCACGAAAGCGCACAAAGGCGCTCCTGCGGAAATGGGCACGCAGGGGCGCGCCTGCCGGTGAGTCATGCGATTGCCGGTGATTGAGAGGGGGAATGTCTGTTGGATCCGGTAGTGTTAACCTCAAGTACGCAGCCGAAGCCTTTGCGGCTCGGTGCTCTGTGTCCCCATCCGGGACCACCTTTCTTCCGGGAGCCTCCCCGACTGCTTTGACCACTGCCAGGCAGTTACGAGCCACGCTCCGGAATCGGCGTGACATTCCCACGCTTCCAGCTGGGGGGCTTCTCGCCGGAACCCATGCACTAATTTCCTCCGCCGTACGTGTACCGGCGGACCACCGCCCCGGCACGGTCCACGCAATGGACCGCGGCCGGACAGCACAACCGGTCGCCGAGCCAGACAGGCCGACGTCCGCTCCAGGGAAGGACCCTTCGTGAGCGACACCACCGATCTGATGGGCGTTGCCGACACCTCCGTCGACAGCAGCGCGCCCGCCGCGGGCGCCGCGCCCAAGCGTCGCCGCTCCGGCACCGGCCTCGAGGGCATGGTCCTGGCCGAGCTGCAGCAGGTCGCCTCCGGCCTCGGGATCAGGGGCACCGCGCGGATGCGCAAGAGCCAGCTGATCGAGGTCATCAAGGAGGCCCAGGCGGGCGCGGGCGCCCCCAAGGCCGCTGCCGCTTCCGCCGACGCCGCCGAGGCCAAGCCGAAGCGCCGCACCGCCGCCTCCAAGGCCCGTGCGGCCGCCGAGGCGCCCGCCGAGGCCCCTGCCGCCGCGCGCGCCGAGAAGCCGGCCGCCCAGCAGCAGATCGACATCCCGGGCCAGCCGTCCCCCAAGACTCCCGCCGCGGAGCAGGGCGACGAGCAGCCGGCCGGCGAGCGCCGCCGCCGCCGCGCCACCGCCCCCTCGGGCAGCCCCGAGCAGTCCGCCCCGGCCGCCACCGCGGTCCAGGCGGAGCCGAAGGCCGAGACCAGGACCGAGTCCGTGCAGGCCGAGGCGAAGGCCGACGTCGGCGCCGTGTCCGCGCAGGACGGCGAGGGCCGCGGCCGCCGCGACCGCCGTGAGCGCGGCGAGCGCGGTCAGCGCGACCGCCGTGAGCGCGGCAAGGGCGAGGAGCAGGGCCAGGACCGCGGCCAGCAGGAGCGCGGCCAGCGCCAGCAGCAGGGCGGCGGCCGGGGCCAGGACCGTCAGGACCGCGGCCAGCAGGGCCAGGGCCAGCAGCAGCCGCGGGACAACGGCCCGCAGGACGACTTCGACGACGAGAACGGCCGCCGGGGCCGCCGCGGGCGCTACCGCGACCGCCGCGGCCGTCGCGGACGCGACGAGTTCGGCCCGAACGAGCCGCAGGTCGCCGACGACGACGTGCTGATCCCCGTCGCGGGCATCCTCGACATCCTCGACAACTACGCGTTCATCCGGACCTCCGGCTACCTGCCCGGCCCGAACGACGTCTACGTCTCCCTCGCCCAGGTCCGCAAGAGCGGCCTGCGCAAGGGCGACCACGTCACCGGTGCCGTGCGCCAGCCGAAGGAGGGCGAGCGCCGCGAGAAGTTCAACGCGCTCGTGCGCCTCGACTCGGTCAACGGCATGGCGCCGGAGTCCGGCCGCGGCCGCCCCGAGTTCCAGAAGCTGACGCCGCTGTACCCGCAGGACCGCCTCCGCCTGGAGACGGACCCGGGCGTGCTGACCACGCGGATCATCGACCTCGTGTCGCCGATCGGCAAGGGCCAGCGCGGTCTGATCGTGGCCCCGCCGAAGACCGGCAAGACCATGATCATGCAGGCGATCGCCAACGCGATCACCACGAACAACCCCGAGTGCCACCTGATGGTCGTCCTGGTCGACGAGCGTCCGGAAGAGGTCACCGACATGCAGCGGTCGGTCAAGGGCGAGGTCATCTCCTCGACCTTCGACCGCCCGGCCGAGGACCACACCACCGTCGCCGAGCTGGCCATCGAGCGCGCGAAGCGCCTCGTGGAGCTGGGTCACGACGTGGTCGTCCTGCTCGACTCCATCACCCGCCTGGGCCGCGCGTACAACCTCGCGGCGCCCGCCTCCGGCCGCATCCTGTCCGGTGGTGTCGACTCGACCGCGCTCTACCCGCCGAAGCGCTTCTTCGGTGCGGCGCGCAACATCGAGGACGGCGGCTCGCTGACCATCCTGGCCACCGCGCTGGTCGACACCGGCTCGCGCATGGACGAGGTGATCTTCGAGGAGTTCAAGGGCACCGGCAACATGGAGCTCAAGCTCGACCGGAAGCTCGCCGACAAGCGCATCTTCCCGGCGGTCGACGTCGACCCGTCGGGTACGCGCAAGGAGGAGATCCTCCTCAACAGCGAGGAGCTCAGCATCGTCTGGAAGCTGCGCCGGGTGCTGCACGCGCTCGACTCGCAGCAGGCGATCGAGCTGCTCCTCGACAAGATGAAGCAGACGAAGTCGAACGCCGAGTTCCTGATGCAGATCGCGAAGACGACCCCGTCGGGCAAGAACGACGACTGACGGTCCGTCAACAGCGCAGAGCGCCCCGGCACTTCGGTGCCGGGGCACTCTGCTGTCCGGCGGCCGGCCGGGCTTCCGCTCCCGCCTCCGCTGGTGGTTGTTTCCTCAACTACCTTCGGTATTTCCGGGTCTTGTCACAAAGTCGCCTTGCTTCTGTAACTCGACTTCTATTGATTGGAGTTGGTCGCGGACACGTCATACGATCGGCGGGCCGCACGTCGGGGGACACCGGTTGAGCTGCTCGTCCGCAGCCACCGCGGTAGCGGCCAGGGGGCGTTCCGCTTCCAGTTCCGCTGCGCTCCGCCTGCCGGAGCAGTTTCCCCGGACGTGCCGCTCGTATCCGTTCTACGGGGAGTTTGAGTGTTCCTTTCCAAGACCGTGCGCCGTATGACGTCCGTGGGCTTCGCGTCCGCGATGGCTGCGGGCCTGCTGGCCACCGGCGTGGCTCCGGCCGGCGCCGCTTCCGCTCCGGCCGCCGACCCGGCCGAGGCCCAGCTGATGAGCATCATCAAGGCGGCCGGGGTGCAGTCGACCCCGGAGCGCGACTCGTACATCATCGGCGGGGCGAAGACCAGCATCAAGAAGTACCCCTTCATGGCGCAGCTGTGGGTCCAGGACAGCCGTGGCCGCGGGTACTTCTGCGGCGGTTCCGTCGTGAACTCGCGCAAGATCGTCACCGCTGCCCACTGCGTCAAGGGCCGCAACTACGTCACCAAGGGCGTAGTCGTCGTCGGTGCCACGCACGTGGCCGACAACGGCGGCCTCTACGGCGGCAAGGTGATCAAGCTCAAGAAGCAGTGGATCCACCCGAAGTACAACCCGAAGACCTACGCGAACGACATCGCGGTCCTCACCCTGGCGAAGAAGACCTCGGTCAAGCCGCTCAAGGTCACCACCGCCACGGACAAGGCCTCCTACCGCCCCGGCACCAAGGCCGTCACCGCGGGCTGGGGCCGCTACAGCTCCCGCAGCAACAACATCTCGCCCAACCTGAAGCACGCGGTGCTCCCCATCCAGGCGGACTCCACCTGCGGCAGCCGCTACGTCTGGGGCAGCAAGTTCAAGAAGGGCCTGATGGTCTGCGCGGGCAAGAAGGCCACCGGCAGCGACCGCGGCACCACCACCACCTGCAACGGCGACTCGGGCGGTCCGCTGATCGTCAAGGGCCGCCTCGTGGGCGTCACCTCGTGGGGCGTCGTGAACTGCGTCGCGAAGGGTGCCTACCCGGTGTTCGCGAAGTACAGCGCGTACGCGAAGATCGTGGCGCCGCAGCTTCGCAACTAAGCGGCACCCCTGCCGCGGAGCGGGACCGGTAGCCAAGGACCGGTTCCGCTTCCACTCCTGATTTCGGCGCGCACCTCCTCCCGGGGGTGCGCGCCGGACCAATCCCGAAGGATGAACGCGTGCACATACGCACTCGTGCGGGCCGTCTGCAGCGCAGAAGGCTTCTCGTGGCCCCCGTGGCCGTGTCCGTTCTCGCCCTCGCCGGCGCCACCCTGAGCGCCACCGGCGCCCAGGCCGCCGACTCCGGCGCCGCCCCGGTCAAGGCCGACCCGGTCAAGCAGCGCGAGGCCGCCTTCCAGGCCCTGCGCAAGGCGGGCGACAAGCCCCAGGCCGACGCCATGATCATCGGCGGCGGCACCACCACGATCTCCAGCGCCCCGTGGATGGCGCAGCTGATCTGGTTCGACCCGAGCAACCCGGACAAGGGCTCGTTCTGCGGCGGCACCGTGGTCACCCCCACGAAGATCGTCACCGCGGCGCACTGCGTCGAGGGCCTGAACTACGGCACGTTCGGCCACGTGATCACCGGCGGTACGCAGCTGGCGACCATCTACTCGAACGGGACCGTGGACCCCAACGGCGGCACCGCCTACAAGGTGCAGCGCCAGTGGATCCACCCCAAGTACAACAACCAGACGTTCGACAACGACGTCGCCGTCCTGACGCTGACCGCGAAGACCGGCGCGAAGAACCTGCCGCTCGCCCGCAGCACGGACACCGGCTACTACACCGCCGGCGCGACCGCGACCGTCTTCGGCTGGGGCCTCACGTCCTCGAACGGCAGCCTGTCGCAGTACCTCAAGAAGGCCGACCTCCCGCTGGTCGCCGACACCACCTGCGACAACTTCTGGGGTTCGCAGCTGGTCAAGGGCCACATGGTCTGCGCGGGCAAGCCGGCCTCCGGCACCAACGCGGGCACCACCACCGCCTGCAACGGCGACTCCGGCGGCCCGCTGGTCCGCAACGGCCGCCTGATCGGCGTGGTCTCGTGGGGCGTCACCGGCTGTGTGTACAAGGGTGCCTACGGCGTGTACGCCAAGGCCACCGCGTACGCGGGCGCGCTGCGCGCCGAGGTCTACGACGCGAACTGGAACCGCGACTCCGCCGCGGACCTGATCGCCCGCAACACCTCGAACGGGGACCTGTACCCCTTCCACTCGAAGCTGACCTCCCTCTCCAAGGGCAGCAGCGCGGGCGACGCGTCGAGCGCGAACCTGATCCGCCAGACCGACCTCAACCGGGACGGCGCGCAGGACCTGATCCGCCGCAACGCGAGCGGTGACGTCTACCTGCTCAACGGCGCCAGCAAGACGTGGAGCAAGGTCACCACCGGCTGGCAGACCCGCCGCCAGATCGTCGCCCCCGGCGACGTGACCGGCGACGACCTCCCGGACGTGGTGTCGGTCACCTCCAACGGCGACCTGTACATCAACCCCGGCAAGGGCAACGGCACCTTCGGTTCCGGCGTCAAGGTCGGCTTCGGCTGGCAGATCTACAACGCCGTCCGCGGCTACGGCGACCTCACCGGTGACGGCAAGGCCGACCTCGTGGCCCGCGACTCCGCCGGTGTGCTGTGGCTGTACAAGGGCCAGGGCGCGCTGAGCACGAAGGCCTTCGCGGCCCGCGTGAAGATCGGCGCCGGGTGGCAGATCTACAACCAGATCACGCTGACCGGTGACGTCAACAACGACGGCAAGGCGGACCTGCTGGCCCGCGACAGCTCCGGCACCATGTGGCTGTACCGCGGCTACGGCACCTCCTCCGGTGCGACCTTCGCCACACGCACCAACTTCGGTGCCGGCTGGAACGCGTACAACCTCTTCGGCTAAAGCCCAGGTCAGACCGGTGTAACGGTCTGATCACGGCGTCATATCGTGCCACCCCTGTGCCCACCGTGCCCGCACGGTGGGCACAGTGCGTCGTGCAACCCTTTGGCCGCCGCTCCCGTCTCTGGATGCGGGCCCCCGGGAAGCCCGGGGCCCGCGGCCCGCGGGGGCCGGGAGGGGCACGGCACCGGGGCAGGGGACGACGCAGCGCGCACAGCCGCAGAACTGAGGAGAGCATGACCGAGGACAGCAGGCCCCGCAGGGCGGGCGCGCGTGCGGCCGGCCGGAGCGGGCAGGGGCGCCGCCGCCGGCAGGCCCCGCGGCGCAGGGCGCTGAAGGCGGCCGGCTGGACGGCCGCCGCGGCGATCGTGCTCGGCGGCGCCGGGATCGGCTACGTCTACACGAAGTTCAACGGCAACCTGAAGAGCGTCGACATCGACGCCGCGCTGGGCAACGACCGCCCCGCGGACGTCGACAACGGCTCCATGGACATCCTCGTCCTCGGCTCCGACTCCCGCCGCGGCGGGGACAACGCGGAGTACGGCGCGGACGACGGCGGCTCGGCCCGCTCGGACACCGCGATGATCGTCCACCTCTACGAGGGCCACAAGAAGGCCAGCGTGGTGTCCATACCCAGGGACACCCTGGTCACCCGGCCCTCCTGCACCACCGCGGGCGGCTCGGTCGACCCGGGCGGCGAGCGCCAGATGTTCAACGAGTCCTTCACCGTCGGCGGGGCCGCCTGCGCGGTCAAGACCGTGGAGAAGATGTCCGGGATCCGGATGGACCACTACCTCGAAGTGGACTTCACCGGCTTCAAGAAGATCATCGACAAGCTCGGCGGGGTGGAGATCACCACCACCAAGCCGATCAAGGACAAGGCCAGCCACCTCGACCTCTCCGCCGGCACCCACACCCTGAACGGCGAGCAGTCCCTCGGCCTGGTCCGCACCCGCAAGAGCGTGGGCGACGGCAGCGACCTGGGCCGGATACAGCTCCAGCAGGCCTTCATCAAGGCGCTGATCAAGCAGGTCAAGAGCATCGGCGTCTTCGACAGCCCCAAGCGGCTCCTCGACCTCGCCGACACCGGCACCAAGGCCATCACCACCGACAGCAAGCTCAGCGACGTCAAGGAGCTCATGGGCTTCGCCGCGGGCCTGGCCGAGATCGACTCCCAGGACCTGCACATGATCACCCTGCCGGTGGGTGCGGACCGCATCGACCCCAACCGGGTCGTCCCGCTGGAGGCCGAGACCGGGCAGGTCTGGCAGGCCCTCCTCGCGGACCGGCCGATCCCCGCCTCGGCCACCGAGAAGTCCGCCGGGGACAAGGGGACCGCGGGCTCGCTCGTCAAGGAATAGACACCCGCCCGCCCCCGTTGAGGGGAGCGTCCGCGAATTTTGTTCAGGCGGGCCGGTCCTGGCAGACTGGTACGTCGGCCCCGGTTCACGCAGCGCGCAATTCGGCTCCTGCGACCCGGCGCCCTCCCGAAACTAGGAGACACCTTGAAGCGCGAGATCCACCCCGAGTACGTCGAGACCCAGGTCAGCTGCACCTGCGGCGCGTCGTTCACCACCCGGAGCACCCTGACCGAGGGCACCATCCGTGCCGAGGTCTGCTCCGAGTGCCACCCGTTCTACACGGGCAAGCAGAAGATCCTCGACACCGGTGGCCGCGTGGCCCGCTTCGAGGCCCGCTTCGGCAAGGCCGCGGCCAAGAAGTAGCGCGACCCCGGCGCCGGTCTCCGGCCGCCCCCGAGCACTCGGGGGCGGCCGGACCGGCGCCTTTGTCGTCCCGCAGCCCCTGCAGCGCCTCCCAGGCCTGCACGCACTTCACCCCAGGAGCCCCCGATGTTCGAAGCGGTCGAGGAACTGGTCGGCGAGCACGCCGACCTCGAGAAGAAGCTCGCCGACCCTTCGGTCCACGCCGACCAGGCCAACGCGCGCAAGCTCAACAAGCGCTACGCCGAGCTGACCCCGATCGTGGGCACTTTCGGCGCCTGGAAGCAGGCCGGCGAGGACATCGAGACGGCCAAGGAGTTCGCTGCCGACGACCCCGACTTCGCCGCCGAGGTCAAGACGCTGACCGCGCAGCGCGAGGAGCTCACCGAGAAGCTCCGCCTGCTGCTGGTCCCGCGCGACCCGAGCGACGACAAGGACGTCCTCCTGGAGATCAAGGCGGGCGCGGGCGGCGACGAGTCCGCCCTCTTCGCCGGCGACCTGCTGCGCATGTACCTGCGCTACGCCGAGCGCGTCGGCTGGAAGACCGAGATCATCGACTCCACCGAGTCCGAGCTCGGCGGCTACAAGGACGTCCAGGTCTCCGTGCGCACCAAGGGCGGCCAGGGCGCCACCGAGCCCGGCCAGGGCGTGTGGGCCCGCCTGAAGTACGAGGGCGGGGTGCACCGCGTCCAGCGCGTCCCCGCCACCGAGTCCCAGGGCCGCATCCACACCTCCGCCGCCGGCGTGCTCGTCACCCCGGAGGCCGAGGAGGTCGAGGTCGAGATCAACGCCAACGACCTGCGCATCGACGTCTACCGCTCCTCGGGCCCCGGCGGCCAGTCCGTCAACACCACCGACTCGGCCGTGCGCATCACGCACCTGCCGACCGGCGTGGTCGCCTCCTGCCAGAACGAGAAGAGCCAGCTCCAGAACAAGGAGCAGGCCATGCGCATCCTGCGCTCGCGCCTGCTGGCCGCCGCGCAGGAGGCCGCCGAGCAGGAGGCCGCCGACGCCCGCCGCAGCCAGGTGCGCACCGTCGACCGGTCCGAGAAGATCCGTACGTACAACTTCCCCGAGAACCGGATCTCGGACCACCGGGTCGGCTTCAAGTCGTACAACCTGGACCAGGTCCTCGACGGCGAGCTCGACGCGGTCATCCAGGCCTGCGTGGACGCGGACTCCGCGGCCAAGCTCGCCGCCGCCCAGTAAGCCCGCTCGGGGACCCGGCCGCCCCGGCCGCACCCTGCAAGCCCGTACGACCCCGGTGGAGGAAGCGTGAACCTGCTGCTCGCGGAGGTGGCCCAGGCCACCCAGCGGCTGGCCGCCGCCGGCGTGCCCTCACCGCGCTTCGACGCGGAAGAGCTCGCCGCCTGGGTGCACGGCGTCAAACGGGGTGAGCTGCACCACGTCAAGGACGCCGACTTCGACGCGCGCTACTGGGAAGCGGTCGCGCGCCGCGAGGCCCGCGAGCCCCTGCAGCACATCACCGGCCGCGCCTTCTTCCGCTACCTGGAGCTCCAGGTGGGCCCCGGGGTGTTCGTCCCCCGGCCCGAGACCGAGTCGGTGGTCGACTGGGCCATACAGGCCGTCCGGGCCATGGACGTGGTCGAACCCCTCATCGTGGACCTCTGCACCGGCTCCGGGGCCATCGCCCTGGCCATGGCGCAGGAGGTGCCGCGCTCGCGTGTGCACGCCGTCGAGCTCTCCGACGAGGCCCTGAACTGGACCCGCAGGAACGCCGAGGGCTCCCGCGTCGTCGTCCACCAGGGCGACGCCCTCACCGCGCTGCCCGAGCTGGACGGCCAGGTGGACCTGGTCATCTCCAACCCGCCGTACATCCCCCTCACCGAGTGGGAGTACGTCGCCCCCGAGGCCCGCGACCACGACCCCGAGATGGCGCTGTTCTCCGGCGAGGACGGCCTCGACACCATCCGCGGCCTGGAGCGCACCGCGCACCGGCTGCTGCGCCCCGGCGGCATCGTCGTCGTCGAGCACGCGGACACCCAGGGCGGCCAGGTCCCCTGGATCTTCGCCGAGGAGCGCGGCTGGGCCGACGCCGCCGACCACCCCGACCTCAACAACCGGCCGCGCTTCGCCACCGCCCGCAAGGCGCTGCCGTGACGAAGCCCCGCCCCGCCCCCACCCCCGCGCACGAGGAGACCCGCTGATGGCCCGGCGATACGACTGCAACGACGCCACGGACCGCAAGACGGGCCTGCGGGAGGCCGCCTCGGCCGTCCGCCGCGGCGAACTGGTCGTGCTGCCCACCGACACCCTGTACGGGATCGGTGCGGACGCCTTCAGCCCCGAGGCCGTCGCGGACCTGCTGGCCGCCAAGGGCCGCGGCCGCGGCATGCCCACGCCCGTGCTCATCGGCTCCCCGAACACCCTCCACGGGCTCGTCACGGACTTCTCCGAGGCCGCCTGGGAGCTCGTCGACGCCTTCTGGCCCGGCGCCCTGACCCTGGTCGCCCGCCACCAGCCCTCCCTCCAGTGGGACCTCGGCGAGACCGGCGGCACCGTCGCGATCCGGATGCCCCTGCACCCGGTCGCGATCGAGCTGCTCACGGACGTCGGCCCGATGGCCGTCTCCTCCGCCAACCTCACCGGGCACCCCGCACCGGAGGACTGCGACGCCGCCCGCACCATGCTCGGCGACTCCGTCTCCGTGTACCTGGACGGCGGGCCCACGCCCGGCATCCAGCCCTCCTCCATCGTCGACGTGACCGGGAAGGTGCCCGTCCTGCTCAGGGAGGGCGCGCTGACGGCGGCGCAGCTGCGGGAGGTCGTACCCGACCTCGAGGTGGCCCCGTGAGCCCTGAGGGGCGTGGCATAGCCGGGACGGACGCCTTCCGCATCCTCCACGTCAGCACGGGCAACGTGTGCCGCTCGCCCATCACCGAGCGGCTGACCCGCCACGCCCTGACCGACCGGCTCGGCGCCGGGCGGTCCGGCGGCGCGGGGCTGATCGTGGAGAGCGCGGGCACCTGGGGCCACGAGGGCGCCCCGATGGAGGCCAACGCCGCCGAGGTGCTCGCCGACTTCGGTGCGGACGCCTCCGGATTCACCGGCCGCGAGCTGCTCGACGAGCACGTCATCCGCGCCGACCTGGTCCTGACCGCCACCCGCGACCACCGGGCCCAGGTCATCTCGATGGGCCACTCGGCGGGCCTGCGCACCTTCACGCTGAAGGAGTTCACCCGCCTGGTGCGGGCCATAGACCCCGCGACGCTCCCGCCCCTGGACGAGGGCATGGCCGAGCGCGCCCGTGCCCTGGTCCGGGCGGCGGCGGCCCTGCGCGGCTGGCTGCTCGCCCCCTCCGCGGAAGCCGACGAGGTACACGACCCGTACGGGTCGCCGCTCCCCTTCTTCCGCTCCATCGGCGACGAGATCAACCAGGCCCTGGACCCGGTCGTGACCGCGCTGACCGGGGTCGCGGCCCGGCGCTGAACCGGGCGCCGGGCCCCGCCGCCGGGGACCCGGCGGCGGACCGCGGGCCTCCCGCCCGCCCCGGCCCCGACCGCCCGTATGTCCGCATTCGGTGCGTATGCGGTGATGGCGGCCTAGAGTGGGCGTACTGCCCCCACGCGTCGGAGTCACGCCATGACCACCGTCAGCAACCCCGCCCGCACCCCCTCCGCCCCGGGCCCCGCCGCCCCCGACGCGCTCCGCAGCCAGGACCCCGCCGTCGCGGACGTCCTCGACGGGGAGCGGCACCGGCAGGCCACCGGCCTCCAGCTGATCGCGGCCGAGAACTTCACCTCGCCCGCCGTCCTCGCCGCCCTCGGCTCCGCCCTCGCCAACAAGTACGCCGAGGGCTACCCCGGCGCCCGCCACCACGGCGGCTGCGAGTACGCCGACGCCGCCGAGCGGATCGCCGTGGAGCGCGCCACCGCCCTCTTCGGCACCGAGCACGCCAACGTCCAGCCCCACTCCGGCTCCGCCGCCGTCCTGGCGGCCTACGCGGCCCTCCTGCGGCCCGGGGACACCGTCCTCGCGATGGGGCTGGCGTACGGGGGGCACCTCACGCACGGCTCCCCGGCGAACTTCTCCGGCCGGTGGTTCGACTTCGTCGGGTACGGGGTCGACGCCGAGACCGGGCTCATCGACTACGGGCAGGTCGAGGCCCTCGCCCGGCGGCACCGCCCCAAGGCCCTGGTCTGCGGCTCGATCTCGTACCCCCGCCACCCCGACTACGCGGCCTTCCGGCAGATCGCCGACGAGGTCGGCGCCTACCTCATCGCGGACGCCGCCCACCCCATCGGGCTGGTCGCCGGCGGCGCCGCGCCCAGCCCCGTGCCGTACGCCGACATCGTCTGCGCCACCACCCACAAGGTGCTGCGCGGCCCGCGCGGCGGGATGCTGCTGTGCTCCGCGGAGCTCGCCGAGCGCGTCGACCGGGCCGTCTTCCCCTTCACCCAGGGCGGCGCCCAGATGCACACCGTCGCGGCCAAGGCCGTGGCCTTCGGGGAGGCCGCCGCCCCGGCGTTCACGGCGTACGCCCATCGGGTCGTCACCAATGCGAGGGTTCTCGCCCAGGCCCTGGCCCTCCAGGGGCTGCACGTGACCACCGGCGGCACCGACACCCACCTGATCACCGCCGACCCGGCCGCCCTCGGCCCCGACGGCCCCGCCGCCCGCCGCCTCCTGGCCGCCGCCGGCATGGTCCTCGACACCTGCGCCCTGCCGTACGGGGAGCAGCGCGGGATCCGGCTCGGCACGGCCGCCGTGACCACGCAGGGCATGGGGACGGCCGAGATGGCGCGCATCGGGGAGCTCTTCGGAGCGGCCCTGCGCGGGGACCCCGGGGTGCGGGCGCAGGTCGCGGATCTCGCGGGGAGATTTCCCCCTTACCCGGACCGCTGAGGACAACCGGGGCGTTCCGCAACCGGATACCGTCCTGCGGGTGTCCTCAACGGAGTGGACTTCGCAGCTAATGTGTGGGCCTGAGATGGCCGGCGATACATCTGGGGCAGCCCGTGCGTGAATACCTGCTGACGCTCTGCGTCACGGTCGCGGTGACCTACCTGCTCACCGGACCGGTGCGCAAGTTCGCGATCGCGGCCGGCGCCATGCCGGAGATCCGGGCGCGCGACGTCCACCGCGAGCCCACCCCGCGGCTGGGCGGCATCGCCATGTTCGGCGGGCTCTGCGCGGGCCTGCTGGTCGCCGACCACCTGCAGAACCTGAACGGGGTCTTCGAGCTGTCGAACGAGCCCCGGGCGCTGCTCTCCGGGGCGGCGCTGATCTGGCTGGTCGGCGTGCTCGACGACAAGTTCGAGATCGACGCCCTGATCAAGCTCGGCGCGCAGATGATCGCCGCCGGCGTGATGGTCATGCAGGGCCTGACCATCCTGTGGATCCCCGTCCCGGGTGTCGGGACGGTCGCGCTCACCCAGTGGCAGGGCAACCTGCTCACGGTCGCCCTCGTGGTGATCACCATCAACGCGGTCAACTTCGTCGACGGGCTCGACGGGCTCGCGGCCGGCATGGTCTGCATCGCGGCGGCGGCGTTCTTCCTCTACTCGTACCGGCTGTGGTTCGGGTACGGGATCGAGGCCGCGGCCCCGGCGACGCTGTTCGCGGCCATCCTGATGGGCATGTGCCTGGGCTTCCTGCCGCACAACATGCACCCGGCGCGGATCTTCATGGGCGACTCGGGCTCGATGCTGATCGGGCTGGTGCTGGCGGCGGGCGCGATCTCGATCACGGGGCAGGTGGACCCGGACGCGCTGAAGGTGTGGTTCGCGAGCGAGCGGACCGCCACCCACGCGATGGTGCCGGTCTTCATCCCGCTGCTGCTGCCGCTGACGATCATCGCGATCCCGATGGCCGACCTGCTGCTGGCCATCGCGCGGCGCACCTGGAACGGCCAGTCGCCGTTCGCGGCCGACCGCGGCCACCTGCACCACCGGCTGCTGGACATCGGCCACTCGCACAGCCGGGCCGTGCTGATCATGTACTTCTGGTCCGGGCTCGTGGCCTTCGGCGCGGTGGCGTACTCCGTGCACTCGGCCTCGATGTGGATCGTGCTCGTCCTCTTCGGGCTGAGCGCCGTGGGCCTCGTCCTGCTCCTGCTGCCCCGCTTCAGCCCCCGGGCGCCGCACTGGGCCGAGCGCCTGGTCCCGCCGCGCTACCGGCACGCGGAGCGGGCCGCGGAGGCCGCCCTGGCGGACGCGGCGGCCGAGGAGCCGGTCCCGGCCCGGGTCACGGTCGGGGTCTCGGGGGCCAACGGGGCCACCGCCCTGGACCACCACCCCCGCACCGCCCGCCCGCACGGCACCGGCGGCCGCCACACCCTCACCGAGGAGCGCCCGACGGCCGAGTCGTCCCGCTGAGCGGACGCCGTACGCGGGTATGCGAACGGGTCAACCGGAAGTGGACGGCAGGCCAACATTTTGCCCGGGCACAGGGGTCCGGACCCGGTATCGCCGTGTTGACGATTCGGGTGCCGCATCCCAATACCAGACAAAGCGAAGCTGTGGAGTGCACACACGCGCATGGTCACTCTCATGTGTGACAGTCCGCACACCTCCCAGGTAAAGACCTCATCAAATAGTTTGTGATACCGTTCACTAGACCCGGCGACAGAGCCGAAGGACCGTAGTGCGACGGTCCATTGGCCCGAGGAGCAATCCCGGACCGGGCTTACGCTCGTCCCGACGAGTCCCGTACCCCCACCACCACGCGGAGCTACTTCGCCATGCGCTCTGAAGACACCCGGTCGCTCCTGCGTACCGTCGTACCCACCGCTGCCGCCGGCGCCGTTGCCGCGGTGATCAGCGGTGTGGTCGCCGGGGGCAAGGGTGCGCTCGGAGCCGTCGTGGCGACGCTGGTGGTGATCCTCTTCATGGGGATCGGCGTGGTGGTGCTCCAGCGCACCGCCAAGTCGCTGCCGCAGCTGTTCCAGGCCATGGGGCTGATGCTCTACACCACCCAGCTGCTGCTGCTTTTCGTCTTCGTCGCCGTGTTCAAGGACACGACGCTGTTCAATCCCAAGGCCTTCGCCGCCACCCTGGTCGCGACCACCCTCGTGTGGATCGCCGCCCAGGCCCGTGCGCACATGAAGGCCAAGATCCTTTACGTCGAGCCCGACTCCGAGAAGGGCGAGAAGCCCGGAAACACGGGGTCCTCGTCGTGAAGGGTAGGGGCGGGATAAGTGCGCGTTCGGGATCCTGCTATCGTCCGGTGCCAACTGCGGCATCGCGGGCGCGGGCATCTGAGCTGACGCCTGCTCAATCGCGAGGCTCTTTGCCTGCCAGCCGCCCCCACATCCGTAAGACCAGTCCAGTGCCGATCCGCGGCTGCGTGCCGCGCCGACACAACGAGGTTGCCGTACCTATGCGCCACGCTGAAGGAGCCCGCGGTGAGTGCTGACCAGACCCAGTTGGCCTTTGACTGGAGCTGCCGCATCCTGTCCGACAACGGCTGTGGCTTCCCCGCTCCGGGACTGAACTCGTTCCTCTTCCAGCCGATCTTCACGGTCGGCGGGTACGAGTTCAACAAGGTGATGCTGCTCGCAGTCGTCACCACCCTGATCGTCGTCGGGTTCTTCTGGGCCGCCTTCGGCAAGGCCAAGGTCATCCCGGGCAAGCTCCAGATGGTCGGCGAGGCGGGCTACGACTTCGTCCGCCGCGGCATCGTCTACGAGACGCTGGGCAAGAAGGAGGGCGAGAAGTACGTCCCCCTGATGGTCTCGCTGTTCTTCTTCATCTGGATCATGAACATCTGGTCCGTGATCCCGCTGGCGCAGTTCCCGGTCTCCTCGATCATCGCCTTCCCGATGGTCCTGGCCCTGATCGTGTACGTCGTCTGGGTCTCGCTGACCTTCAAGCGCCACGGTTTCATCGGTTTCTTCAAGAACGTCACCGGCTACGACAAGTCGCTCGGCCCGGTGCTGCCGCTGGTCATGGTCATCGAGTTCTTCTCGAACCTGCTGGTCCGGCCCTTCACCCACGCGGTCCGACTGTTCGCGAACATGTTCGCCGGTCACCTGATGCTGGTCATGTTCACGGTTGCCTCCTGGTACCTGCTGAACGGCGTGATGATCCCCGCCGCCGGTGTCTCCTTCGTGATGACGATCATCATGATCCTCTTCGAGCTTTTCGTGCAGGCGGTCCAGGCGTACGTGTTCGTGCTCCTCGCTTGCTCCTACATTCAGGGCGCTCTCGCCGAGCACCACTGAGCCTCACCCGCCCCGCAACACACACAGTCGTCCGGTGGCCAACCCCCACCGGTCCGTGAAAGAGAAGGAAGAACCCGGCATGTCTCAGACCCTTGCCGCCGTCACCGGCTCCCTCGGCTCCATCGGCTACGGCCTCGCGGCCATCGGCCCCGGCGTCGGCGTCGGCATCATCTTCGGTAACGGCACCCAGGCCCTCGCCCGCCAGCCCGAGGCTGCCGGCCTGATCCGCGCCAACCAGATCCTGGGCTTCGCCTTCTGTGAGGCGCTCGCCCTCATCGGCATCGTCATGCCGTTCGTTTTCGGTCAGTAATTCCACTCGCTGACCCGTTTCGACGAAAGGCACTGATGTGATCGCCAACCTGGTCGCTATCGCGGCTGAGGAGAAGCAGAACCCGCTGATTCCGCCGGGTCCCGAGCTGCTCATCGGCACCATCGCCTTCGCCATCGTCTTCCTGTTCTTCTGGAAGAAGCTCCTGCCGACCATCAACAAGGTTCTCGAGGAGCGCCGCGAGGCGATCGAGGGTGGCATTGAGAAGGCCGAGGCCGCTCAGACCGAGGCCCAGAGCGTGCTCGAGCAGTACAAGGCTCAGCTCGCCGAGGCCCGTCACGAGGCCGCTCGCCTGCGCCAGGAGGCGCTGGAGCAGGGCACTGCGCTGAAGGAAGAGCTCCGCGCAGAGGGCCAGCGGCAGCGTGAGGAGATCATCGCTGCCGGTCACGCCCAGATCGAGGCCGACCGCAAGGCCGCGTCCCAGGCCCTGCGCCAGGACGTCGGCAAGCTGGCCACCGACCTGGCGGGCAAGCTCGTCGGCGAGTCCCTCGAGGACCACGCCCGGCAGAGCCGGACCATCGACCGCTTCCTCGACGAGCTCGAGGAGAAGGCCGAGGCCGCGCGATGAACGGAGCGAGCCGCGAGGCTCTGGCCGCCGCACGTGAGCGTCTCGACGCGCTGACGGACAACACGTCCGCCGACGCCGCGAAGCTCGCCGGCGAGCTGGCTGCCGTGACCGCGCTGCTCGACCGCGAGGTGTCGCTGCGTCGGGTCATCACCGACCCGGCGCAGTCCGGCGAGGCCAAGGCCGAGCTGGCCGGGCGCCTGCTCGGTGGCCAGGTGGGCGGGGAGACCCTCGACCTGGTGTCCGGCATGGTCCGCTCCCGCTGGTCGCAGTCGCGTGACCTGGTGGACTCGCTGGAGGAGCTGGCGGCCACCGCCGACCTCACGGCGGCCCAGCAGGGCAACGTCCTGGACAACGTCGAGGACGAGCTGTTCCGCTTCGGGCGGATCGTGTCGTCGAGCAAGGAGCTCCGCGCGGCGCTGACCGACCGGTCGGCCGCCGCCTCCGCCAAGGGCGAGCTGCTGGGCAGCCTCCTCGGCGGCAAGGCGAGCGCCGTCACCGAGCGCCTGGTCCAGCGTCTCGTGACGCACCCGCGCGGACGTAGCCTGGAAGCGGGACTCGAGTCCCTCTCCAAGCTCGCCGCTGCGCGGCGTGACCGCATGGTCGCCACGGTGACCACCGCGGTTCCGCTCAGCGACGTGCAGAAGCAGCGCCTCGGTGCGGTCCTGGCCAAGCTGTACGGCCGCGAGATGCACCTGAACCTCGACGTGGACCCCGCGGTCCTCGGCGGGATCACGGTGCGCGTCGGTGACGAGGTCATCGACGGCAGCCTGTCGGAGCGCCTCGCCGAGGCGTCCCGCCGCATGGCCGGCTGACCAAGCCACAACAAGCACAAAGCATTCCTAGCGGCCCGGTTGGGCCGTGCAGAAATTGCAGAAGATTCCTGGGGGTCACCCCCAGACCCCTAAGAAGCTTCAGGCCCAACAAGGAGAGCAGGGAACCCAGATGGCGGAGCTCACGATCCGGCCGGAGGAGATCCGGGACGCACTGGAGAACTTCGTCCAGTCGTACAAGCCGGACGCGGCCTCGCGCGAAGAGGTCGGCACGGTCAGCGTTGCCGGTGACGGCATCGCGAAGGTGGAGGGCCTGCCCTCCGCCATGGCGAACGAGCTGCTGAAGTTCGAGGACGGCACCCTCGGTCTCGCCCTCAACCTCGAGGAGCGCGAGATCGGTGCGGTCGTCCTCGGCGAGTTCAGCGGCATCGAGGAGGGTCAGCCGGTGCAGCGCACCGGTGAGGTCCTCTCCGTAGGCGTCGGCGAGGGCTACCTCGGCCGCGTCGTCGACCCGCTCGGCAACCCGATCGACGGTCTCGGCGAGATCGCGACCGAAGGCCGCCGCGCCCTCGAGCTGCAGGCCCCCGGCGTCATGGTCCGCAAGTCGGTCCACGAGCCCATGCAGACCGGCTACAAGGCCATCGACGCCATGGTGCCCGTCGGCCGCGGTCAGCGTCAGCTGATCATCGGCGACCGCCAGACCGGCAAGACCGCGCTGGCCGTCGACACGATCATCAACCAGCGCGACAACTGGCGCTCCGGCGACGTGAACAAGCAGGTCCGCTGCATCTACGTCGCCATCGGCCAGAAGGGCTCGACCATCGCGTCCGTGCGCGGCGCCCTGGAGGACGCCGGCGCGCTCGAGTACACGACGATCGTCGCCGCCCCGGCGTCCGACCCGGCCGGCTTCAAGTACCTGGCGCCGTACACCGGCTCCGCCATCGGCCAGCACTGGATGTACGCCGGCAAGCACGTCCTGATCATCTTCGACGACCTGTCGAAGCAGGCCGACGCCTACCGCGCCGTGTCGCTGCTGCTGCGCCGTCCGCCGGGCCGCGAGGCCTACCCGGGCGACGTCTTCTACCTGCACTCCCGTCTGCTGGAGCGCTGCGCGAAGCTCTCCGACGACATGGGTGCCGGTTCGATGACCGGTCTGCCGATCGTCGAGACCAAGGCGAACGACGTGTCGGCGTTCATCCCGACCAACGTCATCTCCATCACCGACGGCCAGTGCTTCCTGGAGTCCGACCTGTTCAACGCGGGCATCCGCCCGGCGCTGAACGTCGGTATCTCGGTCTCCCGCGTCGGTGGCTCCGCCCAGCACAAGGCGATGAAGCAGGTCTCCGGCCGTCTGCGCCTGGACCTCGCCCAGTACCGCGAGCTGGAGGCGTTCGCCGCCTTCGGTTCCGACCTGGACGCCGCCTCGAAGGCTGCCCTGGAGCGCGGCAAGCGCCTGGTCGAGCTGCTCAAGCAGGGCCAGTACCAGCCGATGCCCGTCGAGGAGCAGGTCGTCTCCGTCTGGGCCGGCACCACCGGCAAGATGGACGACGTCCCGGTCAACGACATCCGCCGCTTCGAGTCGGAGCTGCTGGAGCACCTGCGGGTCAGCCGCAAGGACCTCCTCACCTCGATCGCCGACGGCGGCAAGATGTCCGACGACACCCTGCAGTCCGTCGCGGACGCCATCGCCGACTTCAAGAAGCAGTTCGAGACCTCGGACGGCAAGCTCCTCGGCGAGGACGCTCCGGCGGCCGTCAACGTCTCCAAGTGACGACGGAAGGGACCTGACTCATGGGAGCGCAGCTCCGGGTCTACAAGCGTCGCATCCGTGCCGTCACGGCGACCAAGAAGATCACCAAGGCGATGGAGATGATCGCCGCCTCGCGCATCGTCAAGGCGCAGCGCCAGGTGGCGGCATCCATGCCGTACGCGACCGAGCTCACCCGTGCGGTGACCGCGGTGGCGACCGGCTCGAACACCAAGCACGCCCTGACGACCGAGGCCGAGACGCCGACCCGCGCCGCGGTTCTGCTCGTCACGGCCGACCGCGGTCTGGCCGGCGGCTACTCCTCCAACGCCATCAAGCAGGCGGAGCGGCTCACCGAGCGGCTGCGGGCTGAGGGCAAGGAGGTCGACACGTACATCGTCGGCCGCAAGGGTCTGGCCTACTACGGCTTCCGCGAGCGCAAGGTCGCGGACTCGTGGACCGGCTTCACCGACAGCCCGGCCTACGCCGACGCCAAGCGCGTCGCCGGGCCGCTGATCGAGGCCATCCAGACGGAGACCGCCGAGGGTGGTGTCGACGAGCTGCACATCGTCTTCACGGAATTCGTGTCGATGATGACGCAGAGCGCGGTGGACGGCCGGATGCTGCCGCTCAGCCTCGACAAGGCTGCGGAGGAGAGCGGTACGAAGGGCGAGATCCTTCCGCTGTTCGACTTCGAGCCGTCGGCGGAGGACGTCCTCGACGCCCTGCTGCCGCGCTACGTCGAGAGCCGGATCTACAACGCGCTGCTGCAGTCGGCTGCCTCCGAGCACGCCGCCCGCCGCCGCGCGATGAAGTCGGCGACCGACAACGCCGGAGACCTCATCAAGAGCCTCTCCCGGCTTGCCAACGCGGCCCGCCAGGCCGAAATCACCCAGGAAATCAGCGAGATCGTCGGTGGCGCCAGCGCCATGGCCGACGCGACCGCGGGGAGTGACAAGTAATGACGACCTCTGTTGAGACGGCCGCCGCCACGGGCCGCGTCGCCCGGGTCATCGGCCCGGTCGTCGACGTGGAGTTCCCCGTCGACGCGATGCCCGACATCTACAACGCGCTCAAGGTCCAGGTCTCCGACCCGGCCGAGGACGGCGCGCTCAAGACGCTGACCCTCGAGGTGGCCCAGCACCTGGGTGACGGCCTGGTCCGCACCATCTCGATGCAGCCGACCGACGGCCTGGTCCGCCAGGCCCCGGTCACCGACACGGGCACGGGCATCACCGTCCCGGTCGGCGACTTCACCAAGGGCAAGGTCTTCAACACCCTGGGCGAGGTGCTGAACTACCCGGAGGCCAACGCCGAGGTGACCGAGCGGTGGCCCATCCACCGCAAGGCCCCCCGCTTCGACGAGCTCGAGTCGAAGACCGAGATGTTCGAGACCGGCGTCAAGGTCATCGACCTCCTCACCCCGTACGTCAAGGGTGGAAAGATCGGTCTGTTCGGTGGTGCCGGTGTCGGCAAGACCGTTCTGATCCAGGAAATGATCTACCGCGTCGCCAACAACCACGACGGTGTGTCGGTGTTCGCGGGCGTCGGTGAGCGTACCCGTGAGGGCAACGACCTCATCGAGGAGATGGCCGACTCCGGCGTCATCGACAAGACGGCGCTCGTCTTCGGCCAGATGGACGAGCCCCCGGGCACCCGTCTGCGCGTCGCCCTGGCCGGTCTGACCATGGCGGAGTACTTCCGCGATGTGCAGAAGCAGGACGTGCTCTTCTTCATCGACAACATCTTCCGGTACACCCAGGCGGGTTCCGAGGTGTCGACCCTGCTCGGCCGCATGCCCTCCGCGGTGGGCTACCAGCCGAACCTGGCCGACGAGATGGGTCTCCTCCAGGAGCGCATCACCTCGACCCGTGGTCACTCGATCACCTCGATGCAGGCGATCTACGTCCCCGCGGACGACCTGACCGACCCGGCGCCGGCGACCACCTTCGCCCACCTCGACGCGACGACGGTTCTCTCCCGTCCGATCTCCGAGAAGGGCATCTACCCGGCCGTGGACCCGCTGGACTCGACGTCCCGCATCCTCGACCCGCGGTACATCGCGCAGGACCACTACGCCACGGCGATGCGCGTCAAGGGGATCCTGCAGAAGTACAAGGACCTCCAGGACATCATCGCGATCCTCGGTATCGACGAGCTGGGCGAGGAGGACAAGCTCGTTGTCCACCGTGCCCGTCGCGTCGAGCGCTTCCTGTCGCAGAACACCCACGTGGCGAAGCAGTTCACCGGTGTCGACGGCTCGGACGTCCCGCTCGACGAGTCGATCACCGCGTTCAACGCGATCTGCGACGGTGACTACGACCACTTCCCCGAGCAGGCGTTCTTCCTGTGCGGTGGCATCGAGGACCTGAAGGCCAACGCCAAGGAGCTGGGCGTCTCCTGAAGCCGCGCTCATCCGTGAGCACAGCTGAGACTGACGGAGAGGGGCGGGTGCGTCCCGTCCCTCTCCCCACGCCCATTAGAATTTGACCCAACACCCGGCCGACCCGCCGGGTGGAGACCCGAGGAGCCATCTTGGCTGCTGAGCTGCACGTCGAGCTGGTCGCCGCGGACCGCAGTGTCTGGTCCGGCGGGGCCACTCTCGTTGTCGCGCGCACCACGTCCGGCGACATCGGCGTCATGCCCGGTCACCAGCCGCTGCTCGGTGTGCTGGAATCGGGCCCGGTGACCATCCGCACCACCGAGGGTGGGACCGTCGTCGCTGCGGTGCACGGCGGATTCATCTCCTTCGCGGACAACAAGCTCTCGCTGCTGGCGGAAATCGCCGAGCTCGCCGACGAGATTGATGTCCAGCGTGCGGAGCGGGCACTGGAGCGCGCCAAGTCGGAGGCCAACGCGGCCTCCGAGCGTCGCGCCGAAGTCCGGCTGCGTGCGGTGGCGGGGTCCTGACCCCGGCACCGGAAGAGTTTTACCCTCTCAGCCGCGGCCCGCTGGAACCTTCCAGGCGGGGCCGCGGCTGAGGCGATGCAGGTGCAGGTACTGGTTCGGTGTTCACAGCGTCATTCTGATGAGCGAGGAGGTCGGTGAAGATGCTCCTCGCTCTGCTTGTGAGCGGCCTGGTCGTCGCCCTGGTGGTGATCGGTCTCTTCGTGTTCGGCCTGCGCCGGCGGCTGATCCAGCGCTCGGGCGGCACGTTCGACTGCAGCCTGCGCTGGGACGTGCCCGAGGAGCCCGACGCCTCCGGCAAGGGCTGGGTGTACGGGGTGGCCCGGTACAGCGGGGACCACGTCGAGTGGTTCCGCGTGTTCAGCTACGCGCACCGGCCGCGCCGGCAGCTCCAGCGCTCCTCGATCGAGGTGCTGGCCCGCCGCGCCCCGCAGGGCGAGGAGGAGCTGGCCCTGCTCTCCGACTCCGTCGTGCTCGGCTGCCTCCACGAGGGGGTCCGCCTGGAGCTGGCGATGAGCGAGGACGCCCTGACGGGCTTCCTGGCCTGGCTGGAGGCCGCGCCCCCCGGCCAGCGCGTCAACGTGGCCTGACCGGTCCCCGCCCGGTGCCGTCCGGGCGGCCGCGGCCGCGGCCGCGGTCCTGCGGGCCCCCTCCGGTGGTCTTCTTGGCCCGATCGGCCCCATCGCGGTGACCCCGCGGTGTGCGCCTCGTTGTGCTGCGGAACGTATGTACGCCCCGCCGCGACAGGAACGAGGTCCGCTCCCCATGACGTCCCCCCGTCTGTTCCGCCTCTCCACTGCCACCGCTTCCGTCGTCCTCGCCGCCGGGGTGCTCACCCTGGGCGGCGCCTCCGCGCACGCCGCGCCGGGGCTGCTGTGCGAGGAGGGGGTCTGGGCCCTGCCCGGCGGCCTGTACACCGTGTGCGAGGGCGGTGACCACGTCGTGCACGAGTGCCCGCCCGGCAGCTCCGCCGTGCAGATCGACCACGGCATCGCCACCTGCGAGTGGGACGAGGAGGAGTAGGCCCGCAGACACGGCAGAAGCCGGGGATCGGGGGGCGGACCCCTCTCCCCGGCTTCCGTTCGGGTGCCGCGGCCGGTGCGGCCGCGGGCGGGCTACTGGAGCCCGGTGTGGACGGCGTTGGCGAGCTCGCCGTTCGCGGTGTCGCCGCTGAACTCCCAGTAGAAGGCGCCCTTCAGGCCCTGCTGCTTGGCCCAGGCCATCTTGGAGACGACGGTGGCCGGGGTGTCGTAGCTCCACCAGTTGCTGCCGCACTTGGCGTAGGCCGTGCCGGCGATGGTGCCGGTGGACGGGCAGGTGTTCTTGAGGACCTTGTAGTCCTCGATGCCCTGCTCGTACGTGCCGGCGGCCGGGCCGGTGGCGGTGCCGCCGGGGGTGGCCTGCGTGACCCCGGTCCAGCCGCGGCCGTAGAAGCCGATGCCGAGGGTCAGCTTGCTGCCCGGGACGCCCTTGGCCTTGAGCTTGGCGATGGCGTCGGCGGAGTTGAAGCCGGCCTGCGGGATGCCGGCGTACGAGGTGAGCGGGGAGTGCGGGGCGGTCGGGCCCTTGGCGGCCCAGGCGCCGAAGAAGTCGTACGTCATGACGTTGTAGAAGTCGATGTACTGGGCGGCGCCGCCGTAGTCGGCCGCGTCGATCTTGCCGCCGTCGGAGGCGTCGGCGGTGATGGCCGCGGTGACCAGGTTGTTCGCACCGAACTTGGCGCGCATGGCCTGCATCATGTTCTTGAACGCGGCGGGGCCGGAGGTGTCGCAGGACAGGCCGCAGGAGTTCGGGTACTCCCAGTCCAGGTCGATGCCGTCGAAGACGTCGGCCCAGCGCGGGTCCTCCACCAGGTCGTAGCAGGACTGGGCGAAGGCGGTCGGGTTCGCGGCCGCCTGGCCGAAGCCGCCGGACCAGGTCCAGCCGCCGAAGGACCACAGGATCTTGATGTGCGGGTACTGGGCCTTCAGCTTGCGCAGCTGGTTGAAGTTGCCGCGCAGCGGCTGGTCCCAGGTGTCGGCCTTGCCGTCGACGGACTGGTCGGCGGTGTACGCCTTGTCGTAGTCGGCGTACGCGTCACCGATGGTGCAGCGGCCGCCCTGGACGTTGCCGAAGGCGTAGTTGATGTGCGTGATCTTCGCCGCGGTGCCCGAGGTGACCAGGTTCTTCACGTGGTAGTTGCGCCCGTAGACGCCCCAGTTGGTGAAGTAGCCGAGCTTGACCTTGTCGCCGGGGGGCGGGAGGTCGCCGCCGGTGGTGGTGACCGAGACGGTCCCGGAGGCGGGGCCCGTCTGGTCGATGCTGTCGCGGGCGACCACGGAGTACGTGTACGTCGTGCCCTTGGTCAGGCCGCTGTCGTTGTAGGTGGTCGCGGCGACCGTGCCGATCTTGGTGGAGCCGCGGTAGACGTCGTAGTTCTTGACGCTGTTGTCGTCGGTGGCGGCGGACCAGTTCAGGGTCAGCGAGGTGTCGGCGACGTTGCTGGCGACGGGGGTGCCCGGGGCGGTGGGGGGAGTGTCGCCGGGCGGGGTGCCGTCGCAGGAGGCGCCGTTGATCTTACAGCCGCTGGGGGCGCCGGGGCCGGAGCCGTTGAAGCCGAAGCTGACGCTGGCGCCGGGGGAGAGGGTGCCGTTCCAGCCGAGGTTCTTGCCGGTCCAGTGGTTGCCGCTGCTGGTGACCGTGGCGTCCCAGGCGGAGGTGACGCGGGTGCCGGCCGGGTAGTCCCATTCGACGGTCCAGCTGCTGAGGGAGGTGGTGCCGGTGTTCTTGATCGTCCACTTGCCCTCGAAGCCGCTGCCCCAGTCCGAGACCTTGGTGTAGGTCGCGGTGGCCGAGGTCGCGGCCTGGGCGGGGGACGCCAGGCCGACGAGCCCGGCGAGCGGGAGGGCGAAGGCCGCGACCGTGGCCGCGACGCGGTTCAGGAAGCGCGGGCGCTTCGTGCGTGGGGGGGAAGCTGTGCTCAAGGGTGCTCCTCCGTAGGTCCGTCGCATCGGTAGCCGAGCACGACATGGGGGTGGGACCTGCGCCGCCCGTGAGCACGCTTTGTCATGGCACGCTCACCACAGTGTTGCGGTGAGACTAGAAAGGTCTGGACCAACCGTCAAGAGGTCCAGACCTCCCTGGGGAACTCGTTCGAGCGCCGCCCTAGATCCCCAACTCCTGTGCCAGTACGGCCGCTTGGACCCGACTGCGCAGGTCGAGCTTGCCCAGCAGCCTGCTGACGTGGGTCTTCGCCGTGGCCTCCGCCATCTCCAGCCGCTCCGCGATCTCGGCGTTCGACAGCCCCTGCCCGAGGCAGGAGAGCACCTCGCGCTCCCGCCGCGTCAGCCCCGCCACAGCAGCCTCCTCCGCCGCGGTCACGCTCCGTACCGGCCGCGGGGCCGCGAACTCGGCGATCAGCCGCCGGGTCACCGCCGGCGCGATCAGCCCCTCCCCGCGGGCGACCGTCCGCACCGCCTCGATCAGCTCCCGCGCGTCCGCGTTCTTCAGCAGGAAGCCCGCCGCCCCGGCGCGCAGCGCCCCGAACACGTACTCGTCCAGGTCGAAGGTGGTCAGCACCAGGACGTCCGCCAGACCCTCCGCCACCACCTGCCGGGTCGCCGAGACCCCGTCCAGCCGGGGCATCTGCACATCCATCAGCACCAGGTCCGGGCGCAGCTCCCGGGCCAGCCGGACCGCCTCCTCGCCGTCCGGGGCCTCGCCGACCACCTCGATGTCCCCGGCGCTGCGCAGGATCAGCACCAGCCCCGCCCGTACGGCCTGCTGGTCCTCCGCGACCAGTACCCGTACGGCCCTGCGGCCTTCCTCCGGCCCGCTCACGACTCCACCGCCTTCTCCTCGGCGGGCAGGACCGCCCGCACCCGCCACCGGCCCGGACCGTCCGGCCCGGCCTCGAACTCCCCGCCCAGCAGGGCGGCCCGCTCCCGCATCCCGATCAGCCCGGCGCCCGAGCCGGGGGCCCGCGGACCGGGCCGCCCCGCGGCCGCGTACGGGCTGTCGACCCGTACGGTCAGGGACCCGTCCCCGTGCTCCAGCCGGACGGCCACCCGGCCCGGTCCGGCGTGCTTCAGGGCGTTGGTCAGCGACTCCTGGACGATCCGGTACGCGGCCAGCTCCACCGGGGCCGGCAGGGGCGCGCCCCCGGTCCGCGCGTCGTCGAGCTCGAACTCCAGGCCGCTGGCGGAGCCGTTGGTGCGCGCCTGGGCGAGCAGGGCCCCGAGCCCGTCCAGGGTGGGGGCCGCCGCGGGCTCCTCGGCCCCCGTCGCCTGCCTCAGCAGCCCGATCAGCCGGCGCATCTCGGCGAGTCCCTGCACGCTGTTCTCGCGGATCACCCCGAGGGCCTCGCGGCTGGTCTCGGGGGAGTCGATGGACAGCGCGGCGGTGGAGTGGATCGCGATGGCCGACAGGTGGTTGGCGACCATGTCGTGCAGTTCGCGGGCCATCCGGGAGCGCTCGGCGGTGACCGCCTGCATCCGGTCCATCTCGGCGAGCCGGGCGGTCTGCTCGGCCTGGAGCCGGGCGGCCGCGGCGGCCTCGCGGTGGTTGCGCAGGGCGGCGCCGGTGATCGCGGGGAAGAAGGCGATGAAGGAGGTCACCACGCCGATCAGCAGGGCCTCGGGTCTGCGCAGCCACAGCAGGAACACCACGGTCAGGACCACCGTGATCACGGCCGTGACCACCGGCAGCCGCCGGGCCAGCTTGGGGGAGCCGTACACCACGGCCGCGTACATCAGGTCCGTGAACAGGGCGATCGTGGCCAGGTTGCCCGGCGTGAACTGGTCCGCGACCAGCGCGGCCGTCCCCAGGACCAGGGCCGTGTGCGGGGCGGTCCGGCGCAGCAGCTCCAGGGCGGCCATCGCGCACAGCGGCACCAGCACCGACCACCGGGGCACGAACTCGCGGGGGCCGTTGCTCGACAGCCCGAAGGCGTACAGGAGCAGTCCGGTGGCCAGCCCGACCGCGCCGATCAGGACGTCGTGCGGATGGGGGCGCAGGCGGTGCAGGGGGTGGGGGGCGGCGGTCACCCGCCCATGAAACACGGTGGGCGGGGCCCCCGGCGTCGGCGCCCGGTCAGATCTGCGGCCGCGCCGCGTACATCGAAGGACGCAGGCGCGGATCGTCACCGGCGACGACGATCCGCGACCGCGGGGGCGGCACATTGGAAGGGAGCCGGGGGGATCCGCGGCGAGCCGAGAGGGGAACTACCGTGATCGTCGGACTGATCATCGCCTGCGAGGTCGGCTTCTGGGTGCTGCTGGCCGCCGGCCTGGCCCTGCGCTACCTGGCGCGGATGCCCCGCCTCGGCGCGGCGGTGCTGCTGTGCGAGCCGCTGCTGGAGGTGGTCCTGCTGGTGGTGACCACCATCGACCTCAAGAACGGGGCCGAGCCGGACTGGAAGCACGGCCTCGCGGCGCTCTACATCGGCTACACGGTCGCGTTCGGGCACTACACGGTGAAGTGGCTCGACAGCCACGCCGCGTACCGCTTCGCCGGCGGCCCCAAGCCGCCCGGCGCGGGCTACGGCAGGGAGCGCGCCGCCCACGAGTGGCGGCTGTGGGCCCGCACCGTGCTCGGCGCCGCCGTCGCCCTGGCGCTGCTCCAGTGCGCGATCTGGTACGTCGGCGGGGACGGGAGCACGGAGTCGCTGCGCTCCTGGCAGTACGCGGCCCTGCGCGTGACCGGCATCCACGCCCTGATCGCCGTCTGCTACACGGTGTGGCCGAAGAAGGCCCCTGCCGGTGCGCCCGCCGCCCCGGAGCCGCAGCGGCTCACCGACCTCAGGAAGTGACCGCGGGAAGCGACCGCGGGGAGTGGCGGGGGAGGGGCTGCGGGACGGGTCGCGCGGGGGGCGGCCCGTCCCGGCGCGTCCCGTCCCGCCCGGGGGGCGGGCCGGGAGGGTGAGAAGGGGAGGGGCGCGGGGCGGGGCCTCAGCGCTCCCCGCCCGGGACCCACAGCACGTCCCCGACCTCCTTGTTGGCCGTACGGGCCAGGATGAAGAGGAGGTCGGACAGCCGGTTGAGGTAGGTCGCGGTCAGCGGGTTCATGACCTCGCCGTGCACCTCCAGGGCCGCCCAGGTGGAGCGCTCCGCGCGCCGGACCACCGTGCAGGCCTGGTGCAGGAGGGCCGCGCCGGGTGTGCCGCCGGGCAGGATGAAGCTGCGCAGCTTCTCCAGCTCCCCGTTGAAGCGGTCGCAGTCGGCCTCCAGCTTGTCCACGTAGAACTGCTCCACGCGCAGCGGCGGGAACTCGGGCTCCGCGACCACCGGGGTGGCCAGGTCCGCGCCCACGTCGAAGAGGTCGTTCTGGACGCGGACCAGCACCGCGGCGACCTCCTCGGACAGTCCGCCGAGGGCGAGGGCCGTGCCGATGGCGGCGTTGGCCTCGTTGGTGTCGGCGTAGGCGGAGATCCGCAGGTCCGTCTTGGCGGTGCGGCTCATATCGCCGAGGGCGGTCGTGCCCTTGTCACCGGTCCGGGTGTAGATGCGCGTCAGGTTCACCATGCCGCCAGCGTAGCCAGCACCCAACTGGGGGCCGTGCGCCACCGGGTGGGCCGTACCGGTGTGATGTCCGTCATCTGAGACGTGACGCGTGTTACTTCCCGGTCACACGGCCGCCCGCGGGCGCTAGTCTCCGCCGGAGAGCCGGAGTTCCGACAGAGATCCAGGGGTGTGCAGTGGCTGGGAAGCTTGCCGTCATCGGTGCCGGACTGATGGGGTCCGGAATCGCCCAGGTGTCCGCCCAGGCGGGCTGGGACGTCGTGCTGCGCGATGTCACCGACGCCGCCCTGACGCGCGGTACGGACGGCATCAAGGCCTCGTACGACAAGTTCGTCTCCAAGGGCAAGCTGAGCGCGGAGGAGGCCGAGGCGGCCCTCGCGCGCATCACGACCACCACGGACATGGACGCCGTCGCCGACGTGGACATCGTCGTCGAGGCCGTCTTCGAGAAGCTGGAGGTCAAGCACGAGATCTTCCGCACCCTCGACAAGCTGGTGCGCGAGGACGCGGTGCTCGCCTCCAACACCTCCGCCATCCCGATCACCAAGATCGCCGCCGTGACGGACCGCCCCGAGCGGGTCGTCGGCGCCCACTTCTTCTCGCCGGTCCCGATGATGCAGCTGTGCGAGCTGGTCCGCGGCTACAAGACCAGCGACGAGACCCTCGCCACCACGCGCGCCTTCGCCGAGTCCGTGGGCAAGACCTGCATCGTCGTCAACCGCGACGTGGCCGGCTTCGTCACCACCCGCCTGATCTCCGCGCTGGTCGTCGAGGCGGCGAAGCTGTACGAATCGGGCGTGGCCTCCGCCGAGGACATCGACATCGCGTGCAAGCTGGGATTCGGCCACGCGATGGGGCCGCTGGCGACCGCCGACCTGACGGGCGTCGACATCCTCCTGCACGCCACCAGCAACATCTACACCGAATGCCAGGACGAGAAGTTCGCCCCGCCGGAGCTCATGCGGCGCATGGTCGACGCGGGCGACATCGGCCGCAAGAGCGGACAGGGCTTCTACCAGCACTGAGCGAACGGCCGTTCGGATGCCCCACCCCCCAGGGTGAATTAGGTATCGGTTCGCTCACGGTCGGCAACTTCCCTGCCCGCGCGGCAGTCACTTCCGGTGAGAGTTGCCGACCACGGACCACTCGTACGCAGTACCTCCCGGGGAGCACACATGCACATCAGGGGCGACCACGCCGAACTGGCCGTCGGGGGCCGCCTCGACGTGCGCAGCGCCGCGGATGCCCGTACGGTCCTGCACTCCGCCCTCGACGACGGCGACGGCGACCTCGTCCTCGACCTGACCGCCCTCGACTCCTGGGACGCGACCGGGCTGGGCGTCATCATGGGCGCCCACCGGCGGGCCGGGCGCTCCGGCCGCCGGCTCGTGCTGCGCGGCGTACCGCCCCAGATGCAGCGGCTGCTCGTCGCCACCCGGCTGCACCGGATCCTGGCCATCGAGGGCGGAATCGCGGCGGAGTCCCTGCCGCGCTCCTGACCCGGGCCCCTGGACCGTGCGCTCCGCGCCCGGTGCGCTCCATCGCCGCGCGGGCCGGATTCTGCTGCGCAAATCATCAGCCCCGCCCAGCGGAGCCCCTGAGGCCATACCGTGATGGTCCGGTGCGGATGGGGACCCCGCCTGTTCCGTGATACTTGCCCTACGTCTAGGGTTCGGCCATCGGTACGTGGTGAGAAACCGCGGACCGGATGCCGGACCAGCAGCGACAGCGGAGTGTGCGAAGGCCGGGGAGAACGACGGCGCACGACGCGATCGGGGGGCTTTGGTCATGGACCGGATACAGGGGCTCGGAGGAGCCGCCGGACACTCCGGCACGCACGGGGGCCGCCCGCCGGGACCCGCCCGCATCCTCCGACTCCACTGCGGGGACGCCGTCCTGACGGTCAATCCGGTGGACGGCAGCGAGATAGAGGCCCGCCGCCCCGGCACCCCCGCCCCCGAGCCCGTCCGGCGCACCGCCGAGGACCGCGCCGCCCGCGCCCTCGAAGCCCGCCCGCAGGCCCCCGCCGGACCCGCCGCCCCGGCCCCCGACGCACACCTCCCGCTGCTGGAGCGCACCGAGCAGCGCGAGCGCCTGGTGCGGCTGCTCGGCGCCGGACGCTCCGTACGCCTCACCGGGCCCGCCGGATCCGGCCGTTCCGCCCTCCTCGACGCGGTGGCCGGGGACTGCGCCGCACTCGCCCCCGACGGGCTGGTCCGCCTCTGCGGCCACCGCCAGCAGGTCGCCGACCTCCTCCACGCCCTCTACCACTGCGTGTACGAGGCCCCCGACCACCGCCCCGACCGGCAGGAACTCCTCGACCGCGTCCGCGAGATAGGCGCCGTCGTCGTCCTCGACGACCTGGAGTTCGGCGGCGCCGCCCTCGACGAACTGCTGCGGGCCACCCCCGAGTGCGCCTACCTGATCGCGGCCGCCCCCGGCGCCCCCGCCCCCTCCCCGGACGCCCGCGTCGAGGAGGTCGAACTCGGCGGACTCGGCCGGCCCGCCGCCACCGAACTGCTGCAGCGCATCGCCGGCCGGCCGCTCACCGAGGAGGAGGACGCCTGGGCGGGCGCCCTCTGGTTCGCCTCCGACGGGCTGCCCCGCCGCTTCGTGCAGGCCGGCGCCCTGCTGCGGCAGCGCGACGAGATCAACCGCACCGACGAGGACGAGGACGGCGAGGAGCCCGGGGTCTTCGAGGAGCGCCGCGAGGGCGGCCACGCCGGACTGCCCTCGCTCGGCCAGACCGCCGCCCCGGCCGTCCTGCTCGCCTCCCGGCTCTCCGAGTCCGCCCGGACCGTGCTGCGCTTCGCCGTCGCCCTCGGCGGCGAGCTCCCGCACCCGGCCCACCTGCCCGCCCTGGTCGGGGACACCCACGCCGACACCGCCACCGCCGAACTGCTCGCCTGCGGGCTCCTGACCCCCGTCGGCTCCCGCCACCGGCTGGCCGACGGGGTCGCCGCCCAGCTGGCGGAGGCCGGGTACGGGGACGAGGCCGCCGAACTGGCCCTGACCGCAGCCCGCCACTACACCTGGTGGACCGGCCACTCCTCCGTCACCCCCGAGCGGGCCGCCGCCGAGGCGGACGCCGTGCTCGCCGTACTCGCCGCCCTGGTCCCCGGGCAGGAGGACGGGGAGCCCGCCGCCGCCGTGCTGCTGGCCCGCACCGCCGCGCCCGCCTTCGCCGCAGGCCTGCACTGGGGCGCCTGGGAGCGGATCCTGCGCGCTGGACAGGAGGCCGCGCGGATCGCCGGAGAGGTCGCCGAGGAGGCGTACTTCCACCACGAGCGCGGCGTCCTCGCCTTCTGCAACGGGCAGCTGGACCGGGCCCGGGCCGAGCTGGAGGCCTCCATCGCCCTGCGCGGGGCCCTCGCCGACAAGCGCGGCACGGTCGCCGGCCGGCGCGCCCTGACCCTCGTCGAGGACCGCGAGGGCGGCCCGCGCGCGGGCGCCCCGCTCTCCCCGCCGCTGGTCCTGGAGGCCCCCAAGCCCTCCGAGGCCCTGACCCAGGGGCTGCCCGCGCTCGGCCTGGACGCGGAGCCGGTCCCCGAGGTGGTCAAGGACGCCTTCCCGAGGCTCGCGCCGCCCACCGAGGTGGCCGCGACGCCGCCGGAGCCCGTGGTGCCGGTGCTCTCCGTGGGCGCGCCCGCCGCCCCGGCCGCGGCCGGGGTCCCCGGCGGGAAGCGGCCCGGCGGGCGCTCCCTGCTGCGCGGCGAGCGCAACGTGGTCGTGGCGGCCGCCGCGGCCCTGCTGGTGGCCGTGCTCGGCACCACCATCAGCCTCAGCCTGTCCGGCGACGACGAGGGCGGCCAGCGCCAGCGCAGCGGCCAGTACGTCACCACCGACGAGAGCGGCGACCCGGAGGTCGCCCCGGACGACGAGGGCGACGGCGGCCCGGAGGACGGCTCGGGCGGCTCCGGCGGGGGCTCGGGGGGCTCGGACCCCGCGGGTTCCGGGTCCTCCTCGTCCGCGTCGGGCGGCGCGGCCACCGGCGGCAGCGGCGGCACCGACCCGAGCGGCTCGCCCTCCGCCCCCGGCACCGGCCGCCCGACCCCGCCGACCACCTCCGGCGGCCCCAGCGCGGGCCCCGGCGGCGCGGACACGGGCGGTACGGACACCGGGGGCACCGACACGGGCGGTACCGACACGGGCGGTACGGACACGGGTGGCACCGACACGGGCGGTACCGACACCGGGGGCACGGACACCGGGGGCACGGACACCGGCGGTACCGACACCGGGGGCACCGACACGGGCGGTACCGACACCGGCGGTACGGACACGGGTGGCACCGACACGGGCGGTACCGACACCGGGGGCACTGACACCGGCGGTACCGACACCGGCGGCACCAGCCCGTCCGGCGGTACCGGCACCACCGCCGGCACCAGCTCCGGTTCCGGTACGACCAGTGGCCCCTCGGCCGCCGGCACCACCCCCGGAGCCTCCGCCGGCACCCTCTGACACCACTGCCCCGGCGCCGTCGTGACGGCGCCGGGGCAGTCGGCGTACGGCAGGTCCCGGACCCGCCGCGTGAGGGCTCAGAACAGCCGGAGCTTGTCGTCCTCGATACCGCGCAGGGCGTCGTAGTCGAGCACCACGCAGTCCATACCGCGGTCGTTGGCCAGCACCCGGGCCTGCGGCTTGATCTCCTGGGCCGCGAACAGCCCGCGCACCGGGGCGAGATGGGGATCGCGGTTCAGCAGCTCCAGGTAGCGGGTCAGCTGCTCGACCCCGTCGATCTCGCCGCGCCGCTTGATCTCGACCGCGACCGTCGCCCCGTCGGAGTCCCGGCACAGGATGTCCACCGGGCCGATGGCCGTCGGGTACTCGCGGCGGATCAGGGTGTAGCCCTCGCCCAGGGTTTCGATCCGGTCGGCGAGGAGCTCCTGGAGGTGCGCTTCCACGCCGTCCTTGATGAGGCCCGGATCCACGCCCAGTTCGTGCGAGGAGTCGTGCAGGACTTCCTCCATCGTGATGATGAGCTTCTCGCCCGCCTTGTTGACGACGGTCCAGACGCCGGCCTCGTCCCCGCTGCCCTCCTTGAGGGTGCAGGGCGGAGACATCCAGTTGAGCGGTTTGTACGCCCGGTCGTCCGCGTGGATGGAGACGCTCCCATCGGCCTTGACGAGGATCAGGCGGGGGGCGGAGGGCAGGTGGGCGGTGAGCCGGCCCGCGTAGTCGACGGAGCAGCGGGCGATGACGAGACGCATGGTGCGCAACGCTACTCGACCGGCACGCCCCGGCGCGATTCGCCCCTGAAAGCCCCCTTCGCTGGTGGCTCGTTGTATGCGCATTCTCCTGGTGCCGTACCCACGGGGCGCCTACCGTGTTAGCGGGAGGTCGCCGAATGTGCACGCTGCGTCGCTGCCTCCTTCCCTGCCCGTAAGGCCCCGGCCACCCGGGGCCGCGAGAGGAGAACCCATGTCGCTCGACGTCTCACCGGCCCTACTCGAACAGGCCGAGCGAGGCGAGGTCGACGAAGCCGCCTTCGTCGACTGCGTCCGGACCTCCCTGCCCTACGCCTGGGAGATGGTCAGTTCCCTGGTGGCCCGGTTGAAGGTGGACGGCGGAGAGTTCGCCGACAACCAGACGCCGCCGCCGGACGAGCAGGCCCGTGGCCAGCTGCTGCGCGCCCTCGCGAGCGATGCGATACGGGGCTCGCTGGAGCGGCACTTCGGGGTGCGCCTGGCCTTCCAGAACTGCCACCGCGTCGCGGTGTTCCCGCTGGACCCGGCCGCGGACGACCGGCTGGCCAAGTTCACGTCCCTCCGGGGCCAGCTCCTGAACCAGTCGCCGCTGCTCCGGGACTGCTAGGGCTTGTTTTGGAAGTTGGTGGTGTGCTGGGTGGGCCGTCCGGGGAAGTCGCGGGCGGCCATCCAGATGGTGAGGTCGCGGGCGATCCGGTCGGTGCTGGTTTCGGTGACGACGGAGTGTTCGCTGCGGGTTGTGTCGCGTCGGACGACCTCGTAGCCGCCTGCGTCCAGGACGGCGACCGAGGTGAACCAGACCGGGTCGTCCTCGTCGGGCTGGATGACGACGAAGGTGTTGTCCGAGTCGTTGAGGTCGTCGATCAGCATGAACAGCGCATCCTCGGACGGGTCCGCGATGTGGTCGCCGTTCTCGCTCTCGGCCCGGTAGTACGCAGTCCCCATCGGCCCTGTCTCCCCTCAACCCGCTGACTGATCGCGGCCAGAATGACATGCGCGGCCGACACTTCCGGCTGGTCACAGCCATTCGTTGATGGCGGCGATGAGAACGGTCGCCTCGAAGCGGACCGCGAGCTTGTCGAACCGGGTGGCCACCGCCCGGTTGCGCTTCAGCCGGTTGATGCCGCACTCGACCGCGTGCCGGGCCTTGTAGTCCTCGCGGTCGAAGGCCGGAGGCCGCCCGCCGAAGGTGCCCCGGCGCTTGCGGTGGCCGGCCTGACCGGCAGGTTCCGGGATCGTGCAGCGGATCCCTCGCCGACGCAGATACGCGCGGTTCGCGCGTGATGAATACGCCTTGTCACCACGGACCCGCAACGGGCGGACTCGGGGGCGGCCCAGGCCGATGCGGGGAACCCGGATGGCTTCCAGCACGGCGGTGAACTGTGGGCTGTCCCCGCGCTGACCTGCTGTGACCAGCAGCGATAACGGTTTCTGCCCTTGCTCGCAGGACAGGTGGATCTTTGTGGTCCAGCCGCCTCGGGACCGGCCCAGGCCGTGGTCGTCGGGTTCGGCCCGGTGGCCGCCCGGCGGTTCCTTCTGGGTCTGGCCGTCCCGCCGGGCACCGGCCGCGTGCTGATGAGCCCTGCAGATCGTGGAGTCCAGGTTCACGTCCCAGGTGATCAGCCCGGCGGCGTCCGCCCGGGCCTGCAACCGGGTCAACACCGCCGACCAGACGCCATCGCGCTGCCACCGACGAAAGAGCCCGTAGACGGTCTGCCACGGACCGTACTCGGGTGGCAGATCACGCCAAGGTGCACCGGTCCGCACCCGCCAGCGGATCCCGTCGATCAACCGACGCCGGCCGACCGACGGCCTGCCCAACACCGCGACCGGCAACAACGGCCCCAGCACCGCCCACTGGTCATCCGAAAGATCCCCTCGCCCCACACCGAGATCATCACGGCACAAGGCGAGACACGGACCCCAGTTCTAAAACACTGCCTAGCCGTCTGCCGTCCGCCGGTACCGACCCCGAAGCCGGTACCGGCACTGCGCTGCCGCTCCGAAGGCACGACCGGAGCGGCAGCCCTCCGGGATCAGCCCAGTGCGGGGAGCACCTCGGCGCCCAGCCGCCGGACGTTCTCCTCGGTGCCGGCGAGGTCCCCGGAGCCCTCGACGAGCAGGGCGAACCGGCTGATGCCGGTGCGCTCCGCCGTGGCGGCGAGCCGGTCGGCGGCCAGCCGCGGGCTGCCCACGGGGTGCAGGGAGCACAGCAGCTCGGTGTAGGCCACCGGGTCCCGCATGGCCCGCTGCCGCCCGTCGACCGTCTCGTACGCCGCCAGGCCCTCCCGCAGCCAGCCCGGCACCGCCTTCATCAGGGCCTCCACGGCGTCCTCGGTGCGGTCGGCGAGCTGGGCCACCCCCGCCGAGACGTGCCCGGCGGTGCGTACGAGCTCCGGATCCTGCCCCGCGGCGAGCGCGGCCTCCCGCCACATGGCCACCATCGCGGCCTTGTCCTCGTCCCCGCAGTGCATCCCCAGCAGCATCGGCAGCCCGCGCTCCGCGGCCAGCCGCACCGACGCGGGGGAGGTGCAGGCGAGGACCACCTCGGGTCCGGACCCGCCCGTCCCCGCGCCGTCCTCCGCGCCCGCCTCCATGGCCTGCGCGGGACGCGGGACCACGGCGACCTCGCGGAAGGAGTACCGGTCCCCGGCCGCCCCCACCCGGGGCTCGGCCAGCCACCGGCGCAGCAGGTCCAGCGACTCCGGGAAGTCCTCCTCGTACGCCGCCAGGCCGGTGCCGAAGACCTCCAGGTCCACCCAGGGGCCCCCGCGGCCCACCCCGAGGCTGAACCGCCCGCCGGAGGTCAGGTGCAGCAGGGCGGCCTGCTCGCCCAGCGCCACCGGGTGCGCGGTGGGCAGCACGCTCACGGCGGTCCCCACCCGCAGCCGCCGGGTCCGGCCCAGCATCAGGGCCGCCAGGGTCACCGCCGACGGGCAGACCCCGTACGGGATGAAGTGGTGCTCGGCGACCCACACCGAGTCCAGCCCGGCCTCCTCGGCCACCTCGGCGGTCCGCACCGCCCGGTGCAGCGCCTCCCCCTGCCCCTGGCCCGGGAACTGGGCCGCCAGTACAAACGCTCCTACCCGCATCGCCTTCTGCCTCCTCGCGGCTGACGCGCCTTTCCCCCTCGACGGCAACAACGTCTGACACGTGCCAAAGGCACGGGCGGAGGCGGAAGTTATTGAGATTGTCGGGGAATCACTTCCGTGGCGACCGGGATCGGACACTCGTGAACGGACTGTTTCCCTCCGCGGACACCATGGGGGAGACCGGTGCGGCTGCGCGTAGTCTGGAGCAAAGTCCCCGTCCGCAGTCTCCCCGTGAGGTATACGTGTCACCGCGCCACAACCGCCCCCGCGGCGGCGAGACCCCCCAGGATCGAGGCTCGGGCCGAGACTCCGAGGGAGCGGACCGCTTCGGCCTGGAGCGCACCGAGGAGTGGCTGGGCGAGGACTGGAAGGTCCGGACGGTCGCCGGGGCGAGCGCCCGGGGCAAGCGCTACCGCTGCCCGGGCTGCGACCAGGAGATCCCCTCCGGGCAGCCGCACCTGGTGGCCTGGCCCGAGTACGGGGGCGTGGACGACCGCCGGCACTGGCACAAGGCCTGCTGGAACGCGAAGGACCGCCGCACCTCGCGGGTGCAGCGGTCCCGGAACGCCCCGCGCTACTGACGGGGCCGGGCCCGCCGCGCGGCGGGCCCCCGCCTCAGATGTCCCGGCGGCCCGTGGCGGCGTACGCGCCCGCCACCGCGCCAGCCGTGACGAGCAGCAGCAGGGCGAACTGGCCCAGGCCGCTGGTCCCCGAGGCGTCACCGTCGGCCGGCAGGCCGAACAGGGCGCTCAGTGCGACGGGGGCGTTGTACCGCAGGATGCCCGTGCCGAGGGCCTGGGTGGTCTCCCAGACCGTGAGGAAGCCTCCGATGATCGGCGGCAGGGTGACCACGCCCAGCATCACGGCGATGGCCCCGGCCGAGTGCCGCAGCACGGCCCCGACGGCCAGTCCGAGCACCCCGAGCAGGGTGACGTACAGGCTGCCCGCGAGGGCGTCGAGCCATTCGCCCGCGCCGTGGTGGCCGGCGGCGGGGCCGCTGTGCACCACGGCGGCGGCGAGGCCGACGGTCAGGACCGAGCCGGCCACCGCGAGGAAGGCCGTGCCGGTGAAGACCAGGAGCTTGGCGGTCAGCACGCGGTAGCGGTCGGGGGCGGCGGTGAAGGTGGTGCGCACCAGCCCGGTGCCGTACTCCGAGGAGATCGTGAGCACGCCCAGGACGATCACGGCGATCTGCCCGACGAACAGCCCGAACAGCGCCGGGGCGATGAACGGCACCGACAGGAAGTCGCTGTCCTTGGTCTGCGCCACCGCGATCAGGCCGATCCCGACGACGAGGCCGACCAGCGAGCCCAGGGTCCACAGGGTGGAGCGGACCGAGACCAGCTTGGTCCACTCGGAGGCCATGGCGTGGCCGAGGTGCGGGCGGACGGCGGGCAGCGGCGAGGTGTAGGGCGCGCCGCCGGGGCTCGTGCCGGTGGTCGGGCCGGTCATCTGGGGTCCTCGGGGTCGGTCTGCGGGGCTGCGGGGGCGGCCGGCGACGGGGCCGCGGGGGCCAGGTCGGCGGGCTGGGAGGGCATCAGGAAGGGCGCGGTCCGCCCGGCCGCGTCCGGCGGGGGCGGTGCGAACCAGCCTTCCTCGGGGACCTCGGGGGCGGCGTCCTCGTCGGGCCAGGAGGGCAGCGCGTGCGGCTGCGGCTCCCACAGCTCGGCCCGGGGGTCGTCGGTGGAGGTGTACTCGACGGAGCCCTGGGTCATGCGCATGTACGCCTCCTCCAGGGAGGCCCGGTGCGGGGAGAGCTCCCAGAGCCGGATGCCGGCCGCATGGGCCAGCGCGCTGATGCGGGGCAGGCCCGGGCCCGTCACCCGCAGGCCGCCGTCGGGCTCGTTCAGCACCCGGGCTCCGGCCTCCTCCAGGGCGGCGGCGAGCCGCTGCCGGGCGGCTGCGGGGGACTCCCCGCCGTCCTCCGCGACCCGTACGCGGGCGAAGCCGGCGGAGTTGCGCGAGATGAACTCCTGCACGCCCATGTCGGCGAGCAGCCGGCCGCGGCCGATGACGATCAGGTGGTCGGCGGTCAGGGCCATCTCGCTCATCAGGTGCGAGGAGACGAAGACCGTACGGCCCTCCGCGGCGAGCTGCTTCATCAGGTTGCGGACCCACAGGATGCCCTCGGGGTCGAGCCCGTTGACCGGCTCGTCGAAGAGCAGCACCTGGGGGTCGCCGAGGAGGGCCGCGGCGATGCCCAGCCGCTGGCCCATGCCCAGGGAGAAGCCCTTGGCGCGCTGCCGGGCCACGTCCTGGAGGCCCACCACGCCGAGCACCTCGTCCACGCGCTTCTCGGGGATCCCGGAGAGCTGGGCGAGGGCCACGAGGTGGGAGCGGGCCCGGCGGCCGCCGTGGACGGCCTTGGCGTCGAGGAGGGCGCCGACGTGCCGCTGGGCGTGGGGCAGGGAGCGGAAGGGGTGGCCGTTGATCGTCACCTGGCCGGAGGTGGGCCGGTCCAGGCCGAGGATCATGCGCATCGTCGTGGACTTGCCGGAGCCGTTCGGCCCCAGGAATCCGGTCACCAGACCGGGCTTGACCTGGAAGGACAGCTGGTCGACGGCGGTCTTCGCACCGAAGCGCTTGGTCAGGCCGACTGCCTCGATCATGCTGCTCGTCCCTTGCCTGGCCCGGGCGGCTCTCGCCCTCGTAAGGCTTAAGAGCTTACTGGGGCCCTGCCGGTTCCGTCCCGGACCGGCCCCGGGGGTGACCCTGATCCCACCCCTGAGCCGTCCCTGAGAAGGCCCCCGGGGAGCGGGTTCAGGCGTCGCGGTGCTTGAGGACCAGCCAGCCGCCGACGAGTGCGGCCGCCACCCACAGCACCATGATCCCGAGCCCGGTCCACGGCCCGTACGGGGACGGGTCGCTGCCCATGGCCTCCGGGACCACCTGCATGATCTTGGCCCCGGCCTGGTCGGGGAAGTAGCGGGCCACCTCCTTGGCGCCCGGTACGGCGGACAGGATCTGCGAGACCAGGAAGAAGAAGGGCATCAGGATGCCGAGGGAGAGCATGGAGCTGCGCAGCATGGCCGTGACGCCCATGGAGAAGACCGCGATCAGGGCCATGTAGAGCCCGGCGCCGAAGACGGCCCGCAGGACGTTCGGCTCGCCGATGGAGGTCCGGTGCCCGCCCAGCAGGGCCTGTCCGAGGAAGAAGGACAGGAAGCTGGTCGCCATGCCGATCACCAGGGCGAGGACGGCGGCCACCGCCACCTTGCTGAACAGGAAGGCGGCCCGCTGGGGCACGGCGGCCAGGGAGGTGCGGATCATGCCCGAGCTGTACTCGGTGCCGACCACCATCACCCCGAAGACCACCATGGCGAGCTGGCCGAGGACCATCCCGGAGAAGCTGATCAGGGTGGGGTCGAAGGTGGCCCGCTCGATGTCGGAGAGGTCGTCGAACTGCGACTTCATGAGGGCGCACAGGGCGGCGCTCAGGGCCACGGTCACCACGAGTGCGCTGACCAGGGTCCAGGTGGTCGAGGCCACCGTACGGATCTTGGTCCACTCGGAGGTGAGGACGGCGGTTACCGGGGCCATCGGTCACTCCCCCTTGCGCTGCTCGTCGTAGGAGGCGCCCCAGGGCCGGGCGGGGCCGGCCGCGGGCGCCGGGGCCTGCGGAGGTGTGCCGGGGCCGGGCCCGGGGGAGTGGGCGTGGTACTCGACCGTCTCGGCGGTCATCCGCATGAAGGCCTCCTCGAGGGAGGCGCGCTGCGGGCTGAGCTCGTGCAGGACCAGCTGGTGGCGGGCGGCGAGCTCGCCGATCCGCTCGGCGGCGACCCCGTCGATCTCCACGCTGCCGCCGCCCGCGTCGACCGCGGTGATACCGGCCTCGTGGAGGGCGTCTTTGAGGCGTTCCTGCTGCGGGGACCTTACCCGCACGTAACTACGGGAGTTCTGCTGAATGAAATCGGCCATCGAGGTATCGGCCAGCAGCCGGCCCTGGCCGATAACGATCAAATGATCCGCCGTGAGGGCCATTTCGCTCATCAGGTGGCTGGACACGAAGATGGTCCGCCCCTCTGCCGCCAGGCCCTTCATGAGATTGCGGATCCAGTGAATTCCCTCGGGGTCCAGACCGTTGACGGGCTCGTCGAACATGAGGATCTCCGGATCCCCCAGCAGTGCGGAGGCGATTCCCAGCCGCTGACCCATGCCCAGCGAGAAGCCTTTCGACTTCTTCCTGGCCACGGCCGTCAGTCCGACGATGTCGAGCACCTGCGCGACCCGCTGCTCCGGGATCCGGTTCGACTGGGCCAGGCACAGCAGGTTGTTGTAGGCGCTGCGCCCGCCGTGCATCGCCTTGGCGTCCAGCAGGGCCCCGATGTACTTGAGGGGCTCGTCCAGTTCGCGGTAGTGCCGGCCGTCGATGCGGACCGTACCCGCGGTCGGGTTGTCCAGGTCCAGCATCATGCGCATCGTCGTGGACTTCCCGGCCCCGTTCGGCCCGAGGAACCCCGTCACCACCCCCGGCCTGACCTGGAAGCTGAGGTGGTCCACCGCGGTCTTCGCGCCGAATCGCTTCGTGAGTCCCTCGAGCTCGATCATGCCGAACACGCTAGAACGGCCAAGGGCCCCCCGCCACCGGAGTGACGGAGGGGCCCTTGGCCGTACGGGGGTGGGTACTGCGGTACTGCTGTCGTGCGGTGGAGGGCTGCTGCGCCGCCCTCGCGGGGACTAGCGGCTCTGCTGCGCGGGGACGCCGCGGGTCACCGGCTCGTCGTCCATCGGGGAGCCCGCCGCCGCCACCGCGGCACCGGTCAGCGTCGCCAGCATCTCGCGGACGTTGGTCAGCTGGGCGTTGATGGAGTCGCGGCGGTTGGTGAGCGCCGCCAGCTCGCGCTCCGATTCGCTGCGGATGCGGTCGGCCTTGGCGTTGGCGTCGGCGACGATGTCCTCGGCCTGGCGCTGTGCGGTCTCCACCGTCTGGCGGGCCCGGCGCTCGGCGTCCGTACGGAGCTTCTCGGCCTCCAGGCGCAGCTGCTCGGCCCGGTGCTCGATCTCGGCGAGGCGCTTCTCCGCCTTGGCCTGACGGGAGGCCAGGTCGCGCTCGGACTGCTCGCGGCGCTTGGCCAGGTTGGTCTCGAAGTCCGCGGCGGCCTGGGCGGCCTTGGCGCGGGTCTCCTCGAACAGCGCGTCGGCCTCCTCGCGCTTGGAGGCGGCGTCCTTCTGGGCCTCGGCGCGCAGGGTGGCGGAGTCGGACTTGGCCTTCTCCACGATGCGGACGCCCTCGTCCTCGGCCTTCGCCTTGCGGTCCGCGGCGAACGACTCGGCGTCGTTGCGCACCTGCTGGGCGGCGGACTCGGCGAGCTCGCGGTGCTGCTCGGCGGCGCGGCGGGCCTCCTCGCGCAGGTCCTTCGCCTCCTCCTCGGCGAGGCGCAGGATCTTCTCGACGCGCGCACCGAGGCCGGCGTACGACGGCTCCGCGTCGCTGACCTGGGCCTGGGCGTTCTGCGTTTCGAGGTGGAGCTCTTCGATGCGCTTTTCCAGCGAGCTGATGCGGCCCAGGGCGCCGTCGCGGTCGGCGACGAGCTTGGAAATGCGGTCGTCCACCTGACCGCGGTCGTAACCACGCCGCACGAGCTCGAAGCCGAAGGGGGAGGAAGTGTCGCTCATGGGGTTCCTGTCGAATGAGACCGATGAGTTGCTAGGTGAGGTGTTAAGGGGATCCTAGGCGCCGGAGCGGCGTGTCATCGAGTCAATCCGCGTTTGATCTGGACAATGACACCCCTTTTGAGTGGCAAGGCGACGGAATGCTTGTCACTCGTTCGCCTGATCCTCCATCAGGAGCACACTTCCGGTACCGCTCGCTAGCCCTCTGACGACTTGCCACCCGAACGAGTGGATCCCGCCGCCGCGCCGGCCTTGACCCCGCCCCCGGTCTGACCGCCCGCCGAGCCGGTGGAAGACTTCCCGCCACCCGTAGGCGCCTCGAATGATTCCAACGCCTCAAGGACGTCCTGGACACGGGAGATCTCCGCCTGAATGTCCTCCCGGCGGCGCACCAGCACCTCCAGCTCGCGCCGGCCCTCGGCCACCAGCTGCTCCGCCTCCGCCTTCGCGTCGGCCCGCAGCGCCTCGGCCTCCCTGACCAGCACGGCCTTCTTCTGCTCGGCCTCCTTGAGCAGCGCCTCCGCCTTGCGGACGGCCGCGATGCGCACCTTGCTCGCCTCGCTGCTGGCTTCGGACACCAGGTCCTTGGCCTTGCGCTCGGCCAGCTCGCTCTGCTCGGTGGCCGCCTTGACCAGGTTGTCCACCCGCTCGCCGGCGGTCTTCATCTGCTCGGCGGCCTCCCGGCGGGCCCGGTCGTGCAGCTCCTCCACCTCGGACTCGACCCGGGTGCGCAGCTCCTCCGCGCGCTCCCTTATGGCCGCCGCGTCCGTCCGCGCGCCGACCAGCAGCTCGTCCGCGTCCGTACGGGCCTTCTCCACCGTCGAGTTCCCCTCGACCGTGGCCTCCGAGGTGATCCGCGCGGCCTCCTTGCGGGCCGCGTCCACCATCGCGTCGGCCTGCTCCTCGGCCGCCGTGGTCGCCGCGAGCGCCTGCTTCTGCGCCTCGGCCGTCAGCTTCTCCGCCTCGGCGACCGTCTCGCCGATGAGCCGGTCCGCCTGCTCGGCCGCCTCGGAGCGCCGCTTGTTGGCCGCCTCGCGGGCCTCGTCCTGCATCCGTTCGGCCGCCTCGCGGGCCTCCGTGCGCAGCCGCTCCGCCTCGCCGGCCGCCTCGGCCTTGACCCGCTCGGCCTCCGTGCGCGTCCGCGTGGCGTGCTCCTGGGCGGAGGCCACCGTCTCGGCCGCCTCGGCCCGCAGCCGCTCGGCCTCCGCCGCGGCCTCGCCGACCGTGCGCTCGTTGGCCGTCCGGGTCTCGGACGTCAGCCGCTCGGACTCCGAGACGGCCTCCGCGAGGAGCCGGTCCGCCTGCTCGGCGGCCTCCGACCGCAGCCGGTTGCCCTCGGCGCGGGCCTCGTCGAGCGTCTGCTCGGCCTCGCGCTCCGCCGAGGCCAGGGTCTCGTTCGCCGCCGCCGTGACCCGCTCGGCCTCCGCGGTGGCCTCGCCGATGATCCGGCCGCCCTCGGCGCGCGCGCCCTCCAGGGCCTCGCGGGCCTCGGCGCGCAGCCGACCGGCCTCCTCGGCCGCCTCGCCGACCGTGCGGTCGTTGGCGGCCCGGGTCTCGACCGTCATCCGCTCGGTCTCGGCCTGCGCCTCGCCGACCAGGCGGGCGCCCTCGGCGCGCGCCGCGTCGATGACCTGCGCGGCCTCGGCCCGTACGGCCTCCGCGTCCTCCTGGGCCTGCGCCCGGACCCCGTCGGCCTGCTCCGCGGCCTCCGAACGGATGCGGTTCGCGTCCTCGCGGGCGTCCGCGCGGGTGCGCGCCGCGTCCTTCTCCGAGGCGGCGAGGGCGTCCGTGGCCTCCGTACGCAGCCGCTGGGCGTACTCCGCGGTGTCGGCGCGCAGCTGCTCGGCCTCGGTGATGGCCTCGGCGACCGTGCGCTCCGCGAGGGCCTTCGCCGCGTCCGTCTCGGTCTTGGCGTCCGCACGGATCCGGGCGGCGTCCTCGCCGGCCCGCTCCCGCTCGGCGTACGCGTCGGCGCGGACCCGGTCCGCCTCCTCCTGCGCCTCGGTGCGGGTGCGGCCGGCCGCGTGCTCGGCGGCGCTGCGCAGCCCGGCGACCTCCTCCTCGGCCTGCTCGTGCAGACCGGCGACGGACTCGCGGACCTCGCGCGCCGTCTGCTCGGCCGCGGAGACCAGCTCGGTGGCGCGCGCGTCGGCCTCCTCGACCAGCCGCTGCGCCTCGGCCTGGGCCTCCTCGACCCGCTTGCGGGCCTGGGCGAGGAGCTCCTCGCTCTGCTCGCGGGCCTGGTCGCGCTCGCGGCCAGCCTCCTCGCGGGCCCCCGACAGGGTCTCCTCGGCCTCGCGGCGGCGCCGCTCGGCCTCCTCACGGGCGGCGGACAGGGCCTCGGCGGCCTCCTCGCCCACCCGCTCGGCGGCGGCCTTCGCCTCGGCCCGCAGCCGGTCGGCGGTCTCCTGCGCCTCGGTCTTCAGCCGCTCCGCCTCGGCGGCGGCCTCGGTACGCAGCCGGACGGCGGCCGACTCGGACTCGGCGCGGGTGCGGGCCGCGTCGTCCGCGGCCCCGTCGCGCAGCCGCTGGACCTCGGTCTCGGCCAGGGCCTGCTGGGTGCGGATCCGCTCGGCGGACTCCGTGCGCAGCCGCTCGGCCTCCTCGGCGGCCTCGCGGCGGATGCCCTCGGCCCCGGACCGGGCGTCGCGCAGGGTCTGCTCGGCGGTGCCGAGGCGGCCCTCGGCCTCTTCGTGGAGGCGGGCCAGCTCGGCGTCGGCCTCGGCCCGCTTGGCGGCCAGGGCCCGCTCGGTCTCCTCGCGGCGCTCGCGCGCGGCCCCGTCGGCCTCGTCGCGCACGGCCTGCGCCCGCTCCTCGGCACCGGTGCGCAGCTCCTCGGCCTCGGTGCGGGCCCGCTCCAGGGTCTCCGCGGCCTGCGCGCGCAGAGCCGCGGCCCGCTCGACGGCCTCGGCGCGGACCCGCTCGCTCTCGGCGGCGGCCCCGCCGCGCAGCCCGTCCGCGTCGGCCTTCGCCTTGGTCAGCAGCTCCTCGGCGGTCTTCGCCGCCTCCTCGATCTGCTGGACGGCCTCGCGGCGGGCCTCGCCGCGGATCCGCTCGCCCTCGGCGACGGCCTCGGCGCGCAGCTGCTCGGCCTCGCCGCGCAACCGCCGGGCCTCCTCCTGGAGCTCGACGGTCTTGGCGCGGTACTCCTCTGTGTCGTCCTTCGCCGCGCCCTTGAGCTGCTCGGCGGTGGCGGCGGCCTGGGAGCGCAGCCGCTCCGCCTCGGCCTCCGCCTCGCGGCGGATCCGCTCGGCCTCCTCGCCGGCGGCCCGCGTGGTGGCCTGCGCGTCCTCGGAGGCCTTGTTCAGCACGTCCTCGGCGGTCCGGGCGGCCTTGGCCAGCTGCGCGGCGGTGTCCTCCGCGGCGGCGGTACGGGCCTCCTCGGCGGCCTCGGTGCGGATCCGCTCCACCTCGGCGCGGGCGTCGGCGAGCACCTGCTCGGCCTCGCCCTTGAGGACCTCGGCCTCCTTGGTGGCCTCGCCGACCAGGCGGGCGACCTGCTCCTTGGCGGTGCGGGTGCGCTGCTCGTTGACGGACTCGGCGGAGCTCAGCTGCCGCTCGGCGCTCTCCTTGGCCTCCGCGAGCACCTTCTCGGCCTCGGCGCGGGCCTCGCGCAGGGTGCTGTCGGCCTCCTGGACGCGCTGCTCGGCGACCCGGCCGAGGTCCATGGTCTGCTGCCGGGCCTGCTCGGCCTCGGCGGTGGTGCTGGTCCGCACCCGCTCGGCGTGCTCGGCGGCCTCCTGGGCCTGCGCGGAGGCGGCGGTCAGCAGCCGCTCGGCCTCCTTGCGGGCCCGGGCCAGCGTGGCCTCGGCCTCCGTACGGGCCGCCTCGGCCTCGGCGGACATCCGGCGCCGGGTCTCCTCGGCCACGCGGGCGGCCTCGGAGCGGGCGGCGCCCAGGGACTGCTCGGCCTCGGCGCGGGACTCCTCCAGGAGCCGGCGGGCCTGGGACTCCGTACGGGCGCGCAGCTGCTCGGCCCAGGCGACGTTCTCGTTGACGTGGGACTCGACGGTCTGGCGGCGCTCGTTGAGCTCCTGGTCAAGCCGCTGGCGGCGGCTGACGGCCTCGGCGTGCAGCTCGGCCTGGAGCCGGGCCTGGTGCTCGGCGTGCTCCTGGAGGATGCGCTGGGTCTGGGCCCGGGCCTCGCGCAGCTCGCGCTCGGCGTCGGTGCGCATCTGGTCGGCCTGGATCTGCGCGTTGCGCAGCAGCTGCTCGGCCTGGTAGCCGGCGTCAGCCGAGTCGTAGGCGGGGCGGGACGCCAGGTTGCGGCGTGCCTCGTGGAGCTTCGCCCGCAGCACCTCGACCTGGTATCCCAGGTCGTCGGCGTGCTGGACGGCCTTCTCGCGCTCCTTCTTCAGCCGCTCCATCTCGGCCTCGAAGCGCGAGAGATGGTCGGCCTCGGCCTGAATACTCTCCTGGCGTTCGTAGCCCCGCACGGCGCGGTCCCATCCGTCCCCTGGTCGCAAGCTCTCCCAAAGAGCACCGTCCGCCCGCTGAACGGCGCCCCCGGGGAATGGTGTCAGATTCCCGCCGCGGGACGCGGACCCGTACAGGCCCCGGCCCCTCAGCGCACGCCAAACCCCGGCCGAGCCACCGTCACTCTACCGGCCGGGGAATCCGGTGGTCAGTGCTCAGGGTCGGGGAGCTCAGTGCTCCGGGTTCGAAGTGACCAGTTCGGTGAGGACGCCGTGGCAGTCCTTGGGGTGGAGGAAGGTGATCCGCGAGCCCATGGAGCCGGTCCGCGGCTGGTCGTAGAGGACGCGCACGCCCTTGCCGCGGATGGCCTCGGCGTCGCCGTCCACGTCCGCGGTGCCGAAGGCGATGTGGTGCACGCCCTCGCCGTTCTTGGCCAGCCACTTGCCCACGGCGGAGTCCTCACGGGTGGGCTCCAGCAGCTGGAGGTAGGAGGCGCCGCCGTCCGAGGTCTCGTTGATCTTGAGCATGGCCTCGCGGACGCCCTGCTCCTCGTTCACCTCGGTGTGGAACACCTCGAAACCGTACGTGGCACGGTAGAACTCGACGGTCTTGTCGAGGTCGAAGCAGGCGATCCCGATGTGGTCGATTCTTGTCAGCATGGGTTCAGTGCAGCGCTTGACAGGGTGGTTACGCAACGTGCGCGCGATCACACCTGTTGCCCGGTGACCCCGCCGGTACCGCTCAGTACATTGACGTAAACCCTCGTTCACTCCTCAGCTTCCCCAGCTGAAAGGGGATTCGCCAACATGTCCGGAACGAACAGCACCACGTCGGTGATCGTCGCCGGGGCCCGCACGCCCATGGGTCGCCTTCTTGGTTCTCTCAAGTCCTTCTCCGGCGCCGACCTCGGCGGCTTCGCGATCAAGTCCGCGCTGGAGCGGGCCGGCATCTCCGGGGACCAGGTCCAGTACGTGATCATGGGCCAGGTGCTCCAGGCCGGCGCGGGCCAGATCCCGGCCCGCCAGGCCGCCGTCAAGGCCGGCATCCCGATGAACGTGCCCGCGCTGACGATCAACAAGGTCTGCCTCTCGGGCCTCGACGCCATCGCGCTGGCCGACCAGCTCATCCGCGCCGGAGAGTTCGACGTGGTCGTGGCCGGCGGCCAGGAGTCCATGACCAACGCCCCGCACCTGCTCCCCAAGTCCCGCGAGGGCTACAAGTACGGCGCCGTCGAGATGCTCGACGCGATGGCGTACGACGGCCTGACCGACGCCTTCGAGGGCATCGCCATGGGCGAGTCCACCGAGAAGCACAACACCCGCCTCGGCATCGACCGCGCCCCGCAGGACGCCTTCGCCGCCGCCTCGCACCAGCGCGCCGCCGCCGCCCAGAAGAACGGCGTCTTCGAGGCCGAGATCACCCCGGTCGAGATCCCGCAGCGCAAGGGCGACCCGGTGCTCTTCTCGGCCGACGAGGGCATCCGCGCCGAGACCACCGCCGAGTCCCTCGGCAAGCTGCGCCCGGCCTTCGCGAAGGACGGCACGATCACGGCGGGCACCTCCTCGCAGATCTCCGACGGCGCCGCCGCGGTGGTCGTGATGAGCAGGGCCAAGGCCGAGGAGCTGGGCCTGGAGTGGATCGCGGAGATCGGCGCCCACGGCAACGTGGCCGGCCCGGACAACTCGCTCCAGTCGCAGCCGTCCAACGCGATCCTGCACGCCCTGGAGAAGGAGGGGAAGCAGGTCGCCGACCTCGACCTGATCGAGATCAACGAGGCCTTCGCCGCGGTTGCCGTCCAGTCAATGAAGGACCTGGGCGTGACCTCCGAGAAGGTGAACGTCAACGGCGGCGCCATCGCCCTGGGCCACCCCATCGGCATGTCCGGCGCCCGCGTGGTGCTGCACCTGGCGCTGGAGCTCAAGCGGCGCGGCGGCGGCCTCGGAGCGGCCGCCCTGTGCGGCGGCGGCGGCCAGGGCGACGCGCTCATCCTGCGCGTGCCGAAGGCGTGACCTGCGCGACCCAGTGAGCCCGACCGCACCGAACCGAGGAGCGCAGAACGCATGACGGTGGACGTCCCCCAGCTCGTGGCGCAGGCCCGCGAGGGCAGGCCCCGGGCGGTGGCCCGGCTGATCTCACTGGTCGAGGGGGCGTCCCCGCAGCTGCGCGAGGTGATGGCCGCGCTGGCCCCGCTCACCGGCAGGGCCTACGTGGTCGGCCTGACCGGCTCCCCGGGGGTCGGCAAGTCCACGTCCACCTCGGCCCTGGTCACCGCGTACCGCAAGGCCGGCAAGCGGGTCGGCGTCCTCGCCGTGGACCCGTCCTCGCCCTTCTCGGGCGGGGCGCTCCTCGGCGACCGCGTGCGCATGTCGGACCACGCCTCCGACCCGGGGGTGTACATCCGCTCGATGGCCACCCGCGGCCACCTCGGCGGGCTCGCCTGGGCCGCCCCGCAGGCCATCCGGGTGCTGGACGCGGCCGGCTGCGACGTGGTCCTGGTGGAGACGGTGGGCGTGGGCCAGTCCGAGGTGGAGATCGCCTCGCAGGCCGACACCTCGGTGGTGCTGCTGGCCCCGGGCATGGGCGACGGCATCCAGGCCGCCAAGGCGGGCATCCTGGAGATCGGCGACCTGTACGTGGTGAACAAGGCCGACCGGGACGGGGCCGACGCCACCGCGCGGGAGCTGAACCACATGCTGGGGCTGGGGGAGACCCGCGGCCCCGGTGACTGGCGCCCGCCGATCGTCAAGACCGTGGCGGCCCGGTCCCAGGGGATCGACGAGCTGGTCGAGGCCCTGGAGAAGCACCGGGCCTGGATGGAGGAGCGCGGGGTGCTCGCCGGGCGGCGGGCGGCCCGGGCGGCCCGCGAGATCGAGACGATCGCGGTGACGGCCCTGCGCTCGCGGATCGGGGACCTGGGCGGGGACGCCCACCTGGGCGGTCTCGCGGAGCGGGTCGCCGCCGGCGCCCTGGACCCGTACGCGGCGGCCGACGAGCTGCTGGCCGGGCTCACCGCGGGCGCCTGAGGGACCGTACGGCCCCTCCCGGGGCCCGTACCGCACCCGGACGCGCCGGTGCCCCCGCCCCCTCCTCGCGAGGGGGCGGGGGCACCGCCGTGTCAGGTGTTGGGGCGCTTGCCGTGGTTCGCGCCCTTCTTCTTGCGGGCCCGCCGCTTGTTGCCGCGCTTCGACATGGCGTCTCCTCCGTCAACTCCGTCGGCTCCGTGTCCGCAGCCGAAAGCAGGGTCAGAAACAGGCATCCCGGACAGATCGGGCGTTCGCCAGTCTACGGAGGCGCTGCGGATCGCGCAGGCGGGCCGGCGCCGCTCAGACCTTGCCGCGCCGGTCGCGCAGGTGCTCCGCGACGGGCTTGAGGGAGCTGCGCAGCTCCTCCAGCGCCTCGGGGGAGAGCATGTCGATGAAGTGCGCGCGCACGGAGGCCACGTGGTGCGGGGCGACCTTGCGCATGGTCTCCATGCCCTGGTCGGTCAGGACGGCGTACAGCCCGCGGCGGTCGGACTCGCAGTTCACGCGGACCACGAGCCCGGCGCCCTCCATCCGGGTGATCTGGTGGGACAGGCGGCTCTTCGACTGCAGGGTCGCGGTCGCGAGGTCGCTCATCCGCATCCGGTGGTCCTCGGACTCCGAGAGGTTGACCAGGATCTCGTAGTCGTTGTTGGTCAGGCCGAAGGGCTGGAGGTCCTTCTCCATCTGGTACGTCAGCAGCCTGTTGACGTCGAGGTACGTGCGCCAGGCGCACTGCTCGGCGTCGCTCAGCCAGGGGACTGCCCCGGACTGGTCCTGGGGGAGGGGTGCCGTCTCGGTCTCCATAAGAGGACTCTACCCTAAGATGTTGAATTTCGTACAAAAATGAACGGCCGGACCGGCGGCCACGCCCCTCCGCAGCGTAGCGGTCACAGTCCGAAGCGGCGCTGGAGGTCGCCCAGCTGCCCGGGGAGCCGGGCGCCGGGCGGCAGGCCCAGCTGGCCCGCGAGCCCGCCGGCCGCCGGAACCCCCGCCTCGGCGTGCACCGCGCCCACCGGCTGCGCCGCCATCAGCAGCTCCGTCGACTGCAGCAGCACCGTGCCGGCGCCCACGAACTCGAACTGGTGCTCCTCGCCCGAGGCCCCGCCGATACCGGCGAGCTGCCGCAGCCCGCCCATCACGCCCTGCATGTAGCCGTGGTCGTAGTGGTGGCACGGGGAGGGGCAGTCCGCCCAGCCCACCAGCGCCTGCGGGTCCACCCGCAGCGGCGGCTCCATGAACACCACGGGCCCGTTGGACGCCGCCACGAACTTGCCGGTCCCGATCAGCGTCAGGAACCCCGGCACGATCGACTGCTTGAGCGCCAGGCTCGGCTGGTACGCGAGCAGGTTCCCCGCCCGGATGGTCAGGTTGCCCTCGTCCAGGTCGAAGGAGTTCACGTCGAACGCCCGGTCGGCGAGCAGCATCTTGCCCGAGCCCTCGGCGACCACCCAGTCGGAGGCGTGCAGCGGGGAGTGGAAGCTCGTGCGCAGCAGCCGGTCGAAGCGGCCGTGCCCGATGCCGTTGAAGTCGATCTGCCCGTAGTAGGCGATCATCTTCCCCTTCTGCAGGAACCACTGGCTGCCCTTGAGCTCCACGCAGAAGGTGTACGGGTTGACGTTGTCGTCCGACGGCAGGGTGTAGGGGTCGAGGACCACGGGTCCGGTCATCACAGCTTCTCCTCCGACGCCTGTACGTACACCACTCCGTGGCCCGAGAGCTCCAGCTGGAAGGCCTCGCCCGAGCCGCGCCCCACCATGTCCCGCCAGCCGACCGCGCTGGAGAGCTTGTTGCGCACGTCGCCCCGGTGGGCCACGTACGCCTGCGGGTCCACGTGGACCGGCCGCTGCGGGGTGATCGGCAGCTCGATGACCCCGCCGTGGGCCATCACGGCCACCGAGCCGTGCCCGGCGAGGGTGGTGGTGAACAGCCCCTGGCCCGTGACCTGCCCGCGGACCATGCCCATGACCCCGCCCTGCGAGCCCATGAACATGGTGCCCTGCTGGAGGGTGCCGTCGAAGGCGAGGAGGCGGTCGGCCTCGACGTACAGGGTGTCCCCGCCGAGGGTGACCACGTGCACGTGGTGGCCGCCGTGGCCGAAGAGCACGGTGCCCTGGCCCTCGACCGTCATCAGGGGGGTCTGCTCGCCCGCCACCCGCCGGCCGATCATGCCCATGACCCCGCCCTGGCCGCCGGTCAGGTCCGGGGTGAAGGAGACCTCGCCGCGGTAGGCGAGCATCGCGCCGCGCTGGCTGTAGAGCCGCTGCCCGGGGAGCACCTGGGCCTCGATCATCTTCGAGTTGATCTGGTTGAACGGCATCAGACGTCGCCCCCGACGGTGTTGCGCTCGCTGGGCTGCACGTACACGAGCCCCTCGCCCTCGAAGCGGAGCTGGAAGGCCTCGCCGCCGCCCTCGCCCATGAGGGTGCGGAAGGTCACGCCGGACTGGAAGTGCTGCTGGAGGTTGCCCGTGTGCGCGATGTACGCGCCCGGGTCCACCGACAGCGGGTACTGGGCGCTGACCCGCAGGACCACGGCCGGGCCGTCGGACATGATCGCCGCCTGGCCGGTGCCCTCGACGGTGGTGGTGAACAGGCCGTTGCCCGTCGCCCCGCCGCGCAGGCCGGTGAAGTGGGTGCCCGTGCGCAGGCCCCCGTCGGTGCACAGCAGGTTGCTGGACTCGACGTACAGCTTCTCGCCGTGCAGGTTGACGAGGTTGATCTCGCTCGCGCGGTCGGCGAAGAAGCAGGTGCCGTGCCCCTGCACCTCCATGACCGTCATCTGTTCGCCGGTGAGGCGGCGGGTCACCATGCCGCGGATGCCCTCACCGCCGCCGGACATCTTCTTGAACGCCATCTGGCCGTCGTAGGCGACCATCGAGCCGTTCTTCGCTTTGACGGTGTCGCCGGCGAGGTCGACGGCGAGGACCTTGCTGCCTTGGAGTCGGAACTGAGCCACGGGGAGACGTTAACGGCCCCCGGCGGCGGCGAACAGGGGGTTGTGACCGATATCAGCCCCTGCCAGCGAGGGTCACAACCCCCTGGGTCAAGATCGGGTAAAGCGGGCTGGGACAATGGCCGGGCACCCGACCCCGGCCCGAAGGTTCCCCGTGGACATCAAGACCGCCTCCGCCCTGCACCGCCTGCGCCTGATCTCGATACCGGAGGCGCTGTCCTTCCCGGCCCTGCTGGTCTTCGGGTCGCTGCTGAGCCGGATCTCGGACATCGACTACCTGATGCCGCCGCTCGGCGCGCTGCACGGTCTGCTGTTCGTGGTCTACGCGGTCTTCCTGCTCGACGTGTGGAACAAGGCCAAGTGGCCCTTCAAGAAGGTCCTGCTCTTCTTCGTGCTGGCCGTGATCCCCTTCGGAGGCCTGTACGGCGACAGGATCCTCAAGCGCGACGAGGCCGCCCTCACGGCCGCGCGCCCCGCCGCGGAAGGCGCCGCGGCATGATCGTCGCGTTCTCCGTCACCCCGCTGGGGGTCGGCGAGGAGGTCGGCGCGTACGTGGCCGACGCGGTGCGGGTGGTCCGCGAGTCCGGGCTGCCGAACCGCACCGACGCCATGTTCACCTCCGTCGAGGGGGAGTGGGAGGAAGTGATGGACGTCGTGCGGCGTGCCGTCGCGGCCGTGGAGGCGCGGGCCCCGCGGGTCTCGCTGGTGCTGAAGGCGGACCTCCGCCCCGGGGTGATCGGCGGGCTCGACTCCAAGGTCGAGACCGTGGAGCGGCACCTCGCCCGCGACTGACCGGCGGATCCGCGGCCCCGCCGATCCGTCTGCCCGGTCGCCGGTCCGGCGCTGCGCGCGCAGCCCCCGCGGCCCTGCCGTACGAAAGCCCCCGGCCCCTCCCGGCCGGGGGCTTTCGCGTCGGTCCCCGGGCCGGACCGGCACTCCGCCGGGGGCTCCGGGGCGGGGGTGCCCACCCGTACGGCGGTGCGATCTCCCGGCTCTCCCATCTCCCCCGCTCGGCCGCATTCCGTTCGACACGCCCGGTTCTGTCCATTTTTGTGGGCGTATCAGACATCGGTTTCGAGCTCTGGAGGGACCGTGCGGCCGAGAGGCTACGACTACGAGACCCACAGCCGTCTCGCCGGCCCGCTGAGCGAGCCGGACCCCAACGGATACCGGGTGCAGTACCGCTCCCTGATGTCCGGGGAGCCGCACCGAATACGCGCAGCCCTCCTCATGACGCTGGCCCCGCTCGCGGCCGCCGGACTGCTGCTCTACCTGGTCTGGCCCTCCCACTGGACGGAACGCGAGGGCGCCGACCCCTGGCTGGTCAGGCTGGACGCCGTGATGCTCGGCTCGATCGCGCTGATCATGCTCTTCATGGTGGTCAACGTGGTCTCCATCGCCCACGCCACGATGGTCGCCCGGGACCCGGTCCCGGTGGTGCCGGAGCCCGGCACCCGGGTCGCCTTCCTCACGACGTACGTCCCCGGCAAGGAACCGCTGCCGATGGTGCGGGCCACGCTGGAGGCGGCCCTGCGGATCCGCCACGACGGGCTGCTGGACGTCTGGCTCCTCGACGAGGGCGACGACCCGGCCGCGCAGGCGCTGTGCGCCGAGCTCGGGGCCCGCCACTTCACCCGCAAGGGCGTGCCCGCGTGGAACCGGCCCAAGGGTCCGCACCGGGAGAAGACCAAGCACGGCAACTACAACGCCTGGCTGGCCATGCACGGCTCGGAGTACGAGTTCTTCGCCTCCGTCGACACCGACCACGTCCCGCTGCCGCAGTTCCTGGAGCGGATGCTCGGGTTCTTCCGCGACCCCGACGTGGCCTTCGTCGTCGGCCCGCAGGTCTACGGCAACTACACCGAGTCCGTCACCAAGGCCGCCGAATCGCAGCAGTACCTCTTCCACGCGCTGATCCAGCGCGCGGGCAACCGGTACGGCGCCCCCATGTTCGTCGGCACCAACAACGTCGTGCGCATCAGCGCCCTCCTCTCGGTGGGCGGCCTGTACGACTCCATCACCGAGGACATGGCCACCGGCTTCGAGCTGCACCGCCGGCGCAACAAGGCCACCGGCCGCTACTGGCGCTCCGTCTACACCCCGGACGTGCTGGCCGTCGGCGAGGGCCCGGCCTCCTGGACCGACTTCTTCACCCAGCAGCTGCGCTGGTCCCGGGGCACGTACGAGACCCTCGTCAAGCAGTACTGGAAGAGCTTCTTCCGGATGCCTCCGGGGCGCTGGCTCAACTACACGCTGATGCTGGTCTACTACCCGATGACCGCCGTGAACTGGCTGCTGGGCATCCTCAGCTGCGTGCTGTTCCTCTGGTTCGGCGCCTCGGGCACCCAGGTCTCCTCCTCGGTGTGGCTGATGCTCTACAGCGACGCGGCGGCCCTCCAGATCGGCCTCTACCTCTGGAACCGGCGGCACAACGTCTCACCCCACGAGCCCGCGGGCTCCGGCGGACTGGCCGGCATGGCGATGTCCGCCGTCTGCGCCCCGGTCTACCTGCGGTCCCTGGGCTCGGCGGTGCTGCGCACCCGCGGCCGGTTCGTCGTCACCCCCAAGGGGGACGGCGCCAGCCCCGACCGGCTCGCGACCTTCCGCATCCACCTCTTCTGGGCCGCGGTGCTCGTGACCTCCCTCGCCGCCTCGGTCCGCTACGACCACACCCATGCGGCCATGCGCGTCTGGGCGGTCCTGGCCCTGCTGATCGCCCTCGCACCGGTCGCGGTGTGGGGCGCGGGCCTCCTGCGGGAGCGCCGGGTGCGGGCCCGTACGACCACCGCCGTGCTGGCCGGCGGACCCGAGCCCGGGGACGAGCCGGAGCCGGCCTTCGCCACGACCACAGGAGGGAACTGACCCATGGCCTACCGGCCTTCGAAGAAGTTCAAGAAGACCGCCTTCGGCGTGGGCGCGGTGGTCGTCCTCGCCGGGCTCAACGCCCCGGCGGCCCTCTCCTTCGCCGAGGACAGGTACCACACCTACAAGATCGGCCAAGGCAGCTACAAGGTCCAGTACGGCTCCTGGGGCATGGTCGACATGCCCCGCGAGATGCGGGTCAACGCGATGCACGCGGCCCTGCTGCACACCGGCAAGGTGCTCCTGATCGCGGGCTCCGGCAACAACCAGGAGAACTTCGACAAGGGCAGTTTCGACACCGTCCTGTGGGACCCGTCGAACGACACCTTCAAGAAGATCCCCACCCCCGAGGACTTCTTCTGCGCCGGCCACAGCCAGCTGCCCGACGGCCGCCTGCTCGTCGCCGGCGGCACCGCCCGCTACGAGGTCCTCGACGGAAAGGTCACCCGGGCCGGCGGGGGCATGCGGGTCAAGAACGAGAGCCCCGACAAGGACGTCACCCTCAAGAAGGGGACCGTCTTCCGGTCCCCCTCCGGGGTCGAGTACGTGTCCAAGTTCGACGTCACCGTGCCGAAGGCCAAGCGCGAGTTCGAGATCTCGTACGCGCGCAGCGGGCGGATGCTGCCCTGGAAGACGAAGGTGGTGGCCGCCGAGTCCCGGGTGTTCGTCGAGGCCGCGCAGGAGGGGCCCCAGGGGCTCACCACCCAGGCCGCCCAGTACGAGGTGGTCGGGCTCAAGGGCAAGGACGCCGACAACGTCTACGGGCTGGCCGAGCGGCTCAGCGTGGACAAGCAGGACTTCCAGGGGATCAAGGCGGCGTACGAGTTCGACCCGAAGGCCGAGAAGTACATCCCCGTCGCCCCGATGAAGGACGCCCGCTGGTACCCCACCCTGGTCACCCTCCAGGACGGGAAGGTGCTCGCGGTCTCCGGGCTCAACGACGTCGGCGACGTGGTCCCCGGGGACAACGAGATCTACGACCCGAAGACGAAGAAGTGGTCCAAGGGGCCCTTCCGCTACTTCCCCACCTACCCCGCCCTCTTCCTCACCCAGGGCGGCAAGCTCCTCTACACCGGCTCCAACGCCGGGTACGGGCCCGCCGAGAAGGGCCGCGAGCCCGGCCTGTGGGACATCAAGACGAACAGCTTCCAGCAGCTCAAGGGCCTCACGGACCCCGACCAGCTGGAGACCTCCTCCTCCCTGCTGCTGCCCCCCGCCCAGGACCAGCGGCTCATGGTGCTCGGCGGCGGCGGGGTCGGCGAGTCCCCGAAGGCCACCAGCCGGACCGCGGTCGTGGACCTGAAGGCGGCCTCCCCGGTCTTCCGGGACGGGCCGAAGCTGCCCCAGGGCACCCGCTACCTCAGCTCGGTGATCCTGCCGGACGACTCGGTGTTCACCACCGGCGGCGCCGCGGACTACCGGGGCCGCGGGGCCAGCGACATCCACCGGGCCCAGTTCTACTGGCCGCGCACCAACGCCTTCACGGCCGCCGCGGCCCCCTCGGTGGGCCGCAACTACCACTCGGAGGCCCTGCTGCTGCCCGACGGCCGGGTGGCCACCTTCGGATCCGACCCGCTCTTCGCGGACAAGGACAACACCAAGCTGGGCAAGTTCGACACCCGGATGGAGGTCTACACCCCGCCCTACCTGCACCGCGACCCCGCGCTGCGGCCCGCCCTCGGCCAGGGCCCGCAGGAGGTGGACCAGAACGGCCGCGCCACCTTCACCACCCCGGACCCGACCCGGATCGAGCGGGCCCGGCTGATGCGGCCCAGCGCCGTCACCCACACCACGGACGTCGAGCAGCGCTCGATCGCACTGGGGCTGGAGAAGGACGAGGCCGCGGGCACGGTCACCGTGGACGTGCCCGCCGACCCGACGCTGGTGCCGCCGGGCTGGTACATGCTCTTCGTCACGGACGCCGACGGGACCCCGTCGGTGGCCAAGTGGATCCAGGTCAAGCAGCCCGCGCCGAAGACGCCCTGACGGCCTGCGCGCGCGTCCGCCCGTACCGGTTGCCCGGTACGGGCGGACGCGCGCGGACCACGCGCTACTGCCGGGCGCGGCGCGCCAGCCCCAGCGCGTAGTCCGGCCACCAGGTGCCCGCCGAGGGCCCGCCCCGGCACTGCCCGTCCGACTCCCCGGGGCGCTTGATCCACAGGTACGCGTCCACGAGCGGGTCGCCCGTCCGGTCGGTGGGCGGCGCGCCCAGCGCCCGGCCCGGCGGATTGCACCAGGCCTGCTCCCGGTTGCCCGGGAGCGGGCCGTCGCCGTTGCGGCTGGTGTCGATCACGAAGTGCTTGCCGCCGGTGGCCTGCGAGATCCTCGCCCCGTACGCCCGGCCCTCCGCGTCCGGCTGGAAGTTCGACACGTTCAGCGAGAAGCCGTCGGCGCGCTCCAGGCCCGCCTTGAAGAGGGGCTCGACGAGCTTCTGCGGGTCGGGGATCCAGGCCGGGTTGCCGGCGTCGATGTAGACGCGGGTGCCCGGCTGGGCCTTGAGCCGGTCCACCGCCTCCGACAGCAGCTGGAGCCGCTCGGCGTGGTGGTCGGCCCGGGTGCAGCCGTCGATGATGTGCGGGACCGCGTCCGGTTCGAGGATCACGATCGCCTTCGCGGTGCCGATGGCCCCGGCGAAGGCGCCGATCCAGCGGCGGTAGGCCGCGGCGTCCGCGGCCCCGCCCGCGGAGTGCTGACCGCAGTCCCGGTAGGGGATGTTGTACGCCGTCAGCACCAGGGTCCGGCCCTCCGCGCGGGCCGAGGCCGCCGCCCGCCGGATCTCCGGCGCCGGGTCCTCGCCCGGCCCCCACAGCGCCATCGGGCGCTCCGAGATCCGGCGCAGCACCTGCGCGTCCCCGGTGCGGCCCTGCGCCTCCCAGCTCGCGACCTGCCGGGCCGCATCGCTCTGCGGGTCCACCCAGAAGGGCGAGGCGGGCGCGGGTTCTGCGGAGGTTCCGGCGCCGCCGGTGGCGGCCCGGGTCGCTGCGGGCGCGTCCCGCCCGGACCCGGATCCGGGGGAGCAGGCGGCGGCCGGCAGGAGCAGGGCGGCCAGGGCGAGGGCGCCGAGCCGGGAGCGCGGGGGGCGCGGGAGGCGGCGGCGGGTCTGCCGGTTCCGGTTCGGGTGCTCGCTCCGGTTCCGGCTCTGGCTGCTGTGGTCTGGGCGGCTCTGGTGGCCTGGCATCCGGGACCCCTCGGGGCGGCTGGGCGGGCAACGGACCGGGTTATCGTGACATAACGGACAGTGGTCGGAGGGTCACGACACCGGCGGTACCCCTGTTGCCGGGTCGGCGCCCGCCGCCAGGGCGATCCCGAGCGGCGTGCGCTCGTACAGCACCCGGCGCCCGTGCCGGTGGGCGAGCAGCAGACCGGCCCCCAGGAGCGCCTTCAGGTGGGCCGAGACCGAGGAGGGCGCGAGGCCCAGCCGGACGGCGAGGTCGCCGGTGGACGCGGGCTCGCCCAGGGCGCACAGCACATCGGCCCGTGCCGGCCCCAGCAGCCGGGCCAGCGCCTGCGGGGTGCGCTCCCGCCCGCCGCCCCACAGGGCCCCGACCCCGCGGGCCGGGTAGATGACGGTCGGCTGCCAGGGCGGGTCGAAACCGCCCACCACCTCGGGCCACACGAAGGCGCTCGGCATCAGCACCAGCCCCTGCCCGCCGAGGTCCCGGTCGTGGTGGCCGGGCCGGCCGAGGGCGAGCGTGGCCGCGCGCTCGTCCCAGGAGAGGTCCGGGTGCAGCCCGGCGAACAGCCCCGCCAGCCCCTCGGCGGCCAGCCGCCGGGAGTGGAAGACCACGTCCGCCTCCAGCAGGGCGCGCAGCCGGGGCCAGTGCGGTTCCACGAGCACGTGCCACGCCTGCTCGGTGAGGGCGGCCAGCCGCTCCACCGCCGCGGCCGGATCGGCCAGCATGGCCCGGCCCGCGGCGCTCTCCGGGGCGCCCGGGGTGCAGGCCAGCGACCGGGCCAGGTCCGCCCGTACGGCCTCCGGGTCCGCCGCGGCCGCCCGTACCGAGGCGATCTCCTGGGCGAAGGAGGCGTTCGGGCCCAGCGGCGGCGGGCCCAGGAAGTCGGGGCTGTGCCCGCGCAGCGGCATCAGCAGCCACAGCGGCCGCAGGTCCAGCCCGGCGGCGGCGCTGCGGACCGCCCGCAGCCAGGGCAGGTGGTACCCGAGCCGCTCCGGGCGCGCGAGGGTCCGCACGGCCTCCTGCGTCTCCCAGCGCGGCGACACCGCGAACCGGCACCGCAGCAGGTCGGCCTCCCCGAACCGCAGGTAGAACGCCACGCGCCGCCCGCCTCCCCGCCGTCGCTCCCGCCGCACCCGGACCCCGGCCCGGCGCCGGGACCCCGGCCCGACGGTGGATCCGGTCGGATTCGGGCCAGCCCGAATCTATCGTCCGCCGCCGCCCGGGCCGACAGGCTCGGCGCCATGTCCGCTGCACCCGACGCCTCGCCCGGCGCCCCCGACGCCGCCCCCGGCACCCCGCCCGCCCGGGCCGCCGCCCGTCCCGGATACCGCGCCCCCCTCGGCGTCCGGGAGTTCCGGCCCGTGTTCGCCGCACACCTCGCCTCCGTGCTCGGCGTGGTCGTCGCCGAGCTCTCCCTGACCGTGCTCGTGTACCGGCTCACCGGCTCGCCCGCGATGAGCGCCCTCACCTTCGCCCTCGGCTTCCTGCCCTACCTCGCCGGCGGCACCCTGCTCGCCCCGCTCGCCGACCGGCTCCCCGCCCGGCGCGTCCTGGTCCTCTGCGACCTCGTGTGCGCCGGCTGCGCCGCGCTGATGGTGCTGCCGGGCACCCCCGTGGCCGTGCTGCTCGTCCTGCGCTGCACCATGGCCTTCGTCGCCCCCCTCTTCACGGGCGTGCGCAACGCCTCCCTCGCCGACATCCTCGGCGAGGGCGACACCTACGTCCTCGGCCGCTCCCTGCTGCGGATGGTCGCGCAGAGCGCCCAGCTCGCCGGCTTCGGGGTCGGCGGACTGCTGCTCGCCGTGGTCCCCGCCCGCGGGGCGCTCGCGCTCACGGCCGCCGCCTTCCTCGGCTCCGCCCTGCTCCTGCGCTTCGGCACCTCCCTGCGCCCCGCCCGCGCCGCGGGCGCCCCGCGGCCCTCCCCGCTCGCCGGGGTCCGCGAGGTCTTCGGCGACCGGCGGCTGCGCGCCCTCACCCTGCTCCTCTGGCTGCCCCCGCTGTTCGTCGTCGCCCCCGAGGCGCTGATGGTCCCGTACGCCGACGGCATCGGAGCCGGTACCGCCGCCCTCGGGCTGCTCATGTGCGCCCTGCCCGTCGGCACCATCGCGGGCGAGCTGTGGGCCGGCTCCGCCCTCGGGCCGCGGGCCCGCGAGCGGATCGTCGTACCGCTCGCCGCCGCCGGACTGCTGCCGCTGCTCGGCTACGCGCTCCGCCCCGGTGTAGGGGCCACCGCCCTCCTGCTGGTCCTCGCCGGGTTCGCGCACGCCTACACCCTCGGTCTGGACCAGTGGTACGTCGAAGCCGTGCCCGCGGAGCTGCGCGGGCAGGCGATGACCGTGCTCAGCACCGGCCTGATGACCCTCCAGGGGGCCGGGATGGCCCTGGCCGGGCTCGCGGCCGAGCTGGTCCCGGTGACCTGGGTGGTCACCGGCGCGGCCGTGCTCGGCACCGGCTGCGTCCTGGTGCTGCTCGGTGAGGTGAGGGCGACCGAGGGTGACCGAAAAGCGAGACGGGGCTGACCCGCGAAATGACCCCCCGGTAGGGTCGGCACGTGTCCAAGCCGCTGAGCCTCCCCTTCGATCCCATCGCCCGCGCCGACGAGCTGTGGCAGGGCCGCTGGGGGCCGGCGCCCTCGATGGCCGCGATCACCTCGATCATGCGGGCCCACCAGATCCTGCTCGGGGAGGTCGACGCGGTGGTCAAGCCGTACGGGCTGACCTTCGCGCGCTACGAGGCCCTGGTGCTGCTGACCTTCTCGCGGGCCGGCGAACTGCCGATGTCGAAGATCGGCGAGCGGCTGATGGTGCACCCGACCTCCGTCACCAACACCGTGGACCGGCTGGTGCGCTCCGGGCTCGTGGCCAAGCGCCCCAACCCCAACGACGGGCGCGGCACCCTCGCCTCCATCACGGAGAAGGGCCGCGAGGTGGTCGAGGCGGCCACCAAGGACCTGATGGCGGTGGACTTCGGGCTCGGCGTGTACGACGCGGAGGAGTGCGCGGAGATCTTCGCGATGCTGCGTCCGCTGCGGGTCGCGGCCGCCGACTTCGAGGAGAAGTAGGGGGGAGCAGGAGGAGCGCGGGCGCGGCGTGGGGCAGGGGCGGCGGAGGCGGACCCCCGTCAAGATCGCGCCTGCGGACGGTTAGGCTCGTAGGCATGAAACGAAGCGTGCTGACCCGCTACCGCGTCATGGCCCTCGTGACCGCGGTCATGCTCCTGATCCTCTGCGCCTGCATGGTGGCCAAGTACGGCTTCGACACCGGCGCCGACCTGACCTTCGCGGTCTCGCAGGCGCACGGCGTGCTCTTCATGGTGTACCTCGTCTTCGCCTTCGACCTGGGCTCCAAGGCCAAGTGGTCCTTCGGCAAGCTGCTGTGGGTGCTGGTCTCCGGCACCATCCCCTTCGCCGCCTTCTTCGTGGAGAAGAACGTCCGCGCCGAGGTCGAGCCGCTGATCGCCGACCCGCGCCCGGAGCCGGCCAAGGCCTGACGGCAGCCCTCCGCACGCGTGGAAGCGGGCCCCGGGAGTATCCCGGGGCCCGCTTCCGTGTGTCCGGGAGCGGTTCCCCATCGACATTTACTAGGACGTCCTAGTAAATTCGGAGGCATGGATGCTGACGCCATCGAGGAAGGCCGCCTCCGCTGGCAGGCCCGCTACGACAAGGCCCGCAAGCGCGAGGCCGACTTCACCACGCTCTCCGGCGACGAGGTGGAGCCGGTCTACGGCCCCCGCCCCGGCGACCGGTACGAGGGCTTCGAGCGGATCGGCTGGCCCGGGGAGTATCCGTACACCCGCGGCCTGCACCCCACCGGCTACCGCGGCCGGACGTGGACCATCCGCCAGTTCGCGGGCTTCGGCAACGCCGAGCAGACCAACGAGCGCTACAAGATGATCCTGGCCGCCGGCGGCGGCGGGCTCAGCGTGGCCTTCGACATGCCCACCCTGATGGGCCGCGACTCCGACGACCCGCGCTCCCTCGGCGAGGTCGGCCACTGCGGGGTCGCCATCGACTCCGCCGCCGACATGGAGGTCCTGTTCAAGGACATCCCCCTCGGGGGTGTCACCACCTCCATGACCATCAGCGGCCCGGCCGTGCCCGTCTTCTGCATGTACCTCGTCGCCGCCGAGCGGCAGGGTGTCGACCCCGGGGTGCTCAACGGCACCCTGCAGACCGACATCTTCAAGGAGTACATCGCGCAGAAGGAGTGGATCTTCGAGCCGGAGCCCCACCTGCGCCTCATCGGCGACCTGATGGAGTACTGCGCCGCCGGGATCCCCGCGTACAAGCCCCTGTCCGTCTCCGGCTACCACATCCGCGAGGCCGGGGCCACGGCCGCACAGGAGCTCGCCTACACCCTCGCCGACGGGTTCGGGTACGTGGAGCTCGGCCTCTCCCGGGGCATGGACGTGGACGTCTTCGCCCCCGGCCTGTCCTTCTTCTTCGACGCCCACCTCGACTTCTTCGAGGAGATCGCCAAGTTCCGCGCCGCCCGCCGGATCTGGGCCCGCTGGATGAAGGAGGTCTACGGCGCCAGGACCGACAAGGCGCAGTGGCTGCGCTTCCACACCCAGACCGCCGGGGTCTCGCTCACCGCCCAGCAGCCGTACAACAACGTGGTCCGCACGGCCGTGGAGGCCCTCTCGGCCATCCTCGGCGGCACCAACTCCCTGCACACCAACGCCCTGGACGAGACCCTCGCCCTGCCCAGCGAGCAGGCCGCCGAGATCGCCCTGCGCACCCAGCAGGTGATCATGGAGGAGACCGGGGTGGCCAACGTGGCCGACCCGCTGGGCGGTTCCTGGTACGTCGAGCAGCTCACGGACCGCATCGAGGCCGACGCCGAGAAGATCTTCGAGCAGATCAAGGAGCGCGGCCTGCGCTCCCACCCCGACGGCCGGCACCCCATCGGCCCGATCACCTCGGGCATCCTGCGCGGTATCGAGGACGGCTGGTTCACCGGCGAGATCGCCGAATCGGCCTTCCGCTACCAGCAGTCCCTGGAGAAGGGCGACAAGCGCGTGGTCGGCGTCAACGTCCACCACGGCTCGGTCACCGGCGACCTGGAGATCCTGCGCGTCAGCCACGAGGTCGAGCGGGAGCAGGTCCGCGCCCTGGCGGAGCGCAAGGGCCGGCGCGACGAGGCGAAGGTCGCCGCGTCCCTCGGGGCCATGCTCGCCGCCGCCCGCGACGGCTCGAACATGATCCCGGCCATGCTGGACGCCGTACGGGCCGAGGCCACGCTCGGGGAGATCTGCAACACCCTCCGCGAGGAGTGGGGCACCTACACGGAGCCCGCGGGCTTCTAGGCCCCTGCGGGGCAGCACAGGCGGAGGCCGCCGGGGCACGGGCCCGGCGGCCTCCGCGCGTACGGGAGGGTCAGGCGGCCGGGCCCTTCAGGCCGTGCACCAGCAGGGCGGTGAACGCCGCGGCCCAGGACGGGTCCACGGGCTCGGCGCTGACCAGGGCGCGGTGCACCACCGAGCCCGCTATCACGTCGAAGACCAGGTCCGTGGCGGCGGCCACCAGCTCCCCGTCCTCCTCGCGCGGCAGCTCCCCCCGGGCCTGGGCCCGCTCGCGGCCCAGCGCCACCAGGTGCTTCTGGCGCTCCACGATCGCCGAGCGGATCCGCTCGCGCAGCGCGTCGTCGCGGGTGGACTCGGCGACCACCGCCATCAGCGCGGTCCGCGCCTCGGGGCGCGCCAGCAGCCCGGCGAACTGCAGGACCACGTACTCGACATCGGCTTCGAGACAGCCGCGGTCCGGCAGTTCGAGGGTGTCGAAGAGCTCCGCCACCGCGTCCACGACCAGCTCGTTCTTCCCCGACCAGCGGCGGTACAGGGTGGTCTTGGCCACCCCGGCGCGCACCGAGACGTCCCCGAGCGTCAGCTTGGACCAGCCCAGTTCGACCAGCGCCTCGCGGGTGGCCGCGAGGATCGCGGCGTCCGCGGCGGCGCTGCGGGGGCGGCCGGTGCGGGAGGCGGGTCTGTTGTGCATGGCGGCGACCATACCGGTCGGTCGGTGAGCGGGGTGTGGCCCAGATCACGCAGCGCGCGGGCGGGGATCCAGTTACGCTACGGCCCGTAGCGTAAGAGCGACAACCACAGGCGCCCGGTGGGGACCCGGCGCCGACCCGCAGATCCGTGCGCTCCTTCACAACCGGTCTTCCGACCGGATGTTTTCGGCCGCTCTTTTCGCGGTCGCGCGCGCAGGGGGGAGGATGTACGCATGCAGCCCAGAAACATGTCCATGAGCGGCGTAGTCGACCTCGCCGCTGTGAAGGCGGCCGGTGAGGCCAAGGCCAAGGCCGAGCAGGCCCGTGCCGAGGCCGCGCGCCAGGGCGGCAGTGCTGCCGTACCCCCCTCCGCGCTGGTCATCGACGTAGACGAGGCCGGATTCGAGCGGGACGTCCTGCAGCGCTCGGCCGAGGTGCCCGTCGTCATCGACTTCTGGGCCGAGTGGTGCGAGCCCTGCAAGCAGCTCGGCCCCCTGCTGGAGCGCCTCGCCGTCGAGGCCGGCGGGCGCTTCCTGCTGGCCAAGGTCGACGTGGACGCCAACCAGATGCTCATGCAGCAGTTCGGCATCCAGGGCATCCCGGCGGTCTTCGCCGTGGTGGCCGGACAGGCCCTGCCCCTCTTCCAGGGCGCGGCGCCCGAGGCCCAGATCCGCGAGACGCTGGCCCAGCTGGTGCAGATCGCCGAGGAGCGCTTCGGGATCACCGGCATCGCCGTGGACCCGGACGCCGAGGGCGCCCCCCTCCCGGCCGGGGACCCGGTCGGCCCGTACGACGCCCTGCTGGCCGCGGCCGTGGACGCGCTCGACGCGGGGGACCTGGGCGGCGCCGTGCAGGCGTACAAGAACGTCCTCGCCGACGACCCGGGCAACACCGAGGCCCGCCTCGGCCTCGCGCAGGCCGAACTGCTCCTGCGGGTGCGGGACATGGACCCGCAGGCGGTGCGCGCCGCCGCGGCCGCCGACCCCCGGGACCCGGCGGCCCAGATCGCCGCGGCGGACCTGGACCTTGCCGGCGGGCACGTATCGGACGCTTTCGGGCGCCTGATCGACACCGTGCGCGTCACGGCGGGCGAGCAGCGGGATTCCGTACGGCTGCGCCTGCTGGAGCTCTTCGAGGTGATCGGCGCCGACGACCCCCGGGTTTCCGCGGCCCGTACGGCCCTCGCGCGGGTGCTCTTCTGATCCGGACGCCGATTCCGGTTAACGGACGGCAGTGTTATTGACGCCGAGACAAACAACGGCCGCGCTTTGCCAAAACTTGGCTATCGCGGCCGCTGTTACTCGGAGTAAGTCCCCTCCCGGGTTCTGCCCGGTTTATTGGCCTGCGCCCCCTTCTGTCGTGGCCTCGGGTACGACCCTGCGTCGCTGCCCGGAGCCGCCCGTACGCACGCTGGTTATCGTCCCGTTACTAGCCGGTAACGAACCCCCTTGTGCCCCGGCCGTGAATGCACCACGATCGGCCACGCTCGGTCCATCGCTCAGATGGGTCCCCACCGGGCGGGCCGGTGGCAGTCGCACCGGCCCGGGACAGGGGGGTCTCTGCCGTCGGCAGGGCCTGTCCTCCGGCCGTGCGCCAGTGCGGCCCAGTGGTTGTCGCTCGGGGGTGGTCGCCGGTGTTCCCGTTGCGGTTCGCGCCGCCTCGGCCGCTTGCGCTCCTCCGAGGACGTAGCACTTCTCCCATCCCAGGACGGGCTTGCCCCGGACCGGAGATGTACGTCCGAGAAGGAGGAAACACATGAGTTCCCAGGTTCGTGGCGGGACCAGATGGAAGCGCTTCGCGCTGGTCATGGTGCCGAGCATCGCGGCCACGGCCGCGGTCGGCGTCGGTCTGGCGCAGGGCGCCCTCGCGGCCTCGTTCAGCGTGTCCGGCCAGGACTTCAAGGTCACGGCCGACAAGCTCGAGGGTTACGACCTGATCCAGTACGGCGGAGTCGCCGAAGGCCACGACATGCACGGCAACAAGGCCGCGCACCCGGTCACGATCTCGGGCTTCAAGAAGGCCGAGATCAGCAACATGTGCCAGTCGCTGGTCACCCCGGTGCCCGGCCTCGGCAACATCACCATGAAGCTGCGCGCGGGCCACAAGGGCTCGCCCGCCGTCGCCGACAACATCTACCTCGACGTCGCCGACCTGGACACCGAGGTGTCCACCTTCAAGAACCTCGACATCGGTGTCGCCGTCGGCGACGCCAGCCACGCGACGAAGCCGCAGCCGGGGACGGTCAAGAACCCGTACGCCTTCTCGCAGCGCGCCGAGGTGGCGGTCCTGGAGGGCGTGAAGCAGCGTGCGTGGGCCACCACGGCCGGCACGTTCAAGCTGAGCAACCTCAGCCTGAAGCTCATCGCGGGCAACGACCCGTGCTACTAGGCCCGTCGGGCCCGTGAGCTGAACGCGTAGCCGGACGGGCGGGCGGTCGTTCGCCGGTCACCCGCCCGTCCGGTCACCTGTGATCTTCAGAGTTCTCCGTACCACCGTTTCCAGGGAGCTGTAGTCCATGAACGCCGAGATCCCCGGTTCCCACGCAGACATGCACTGGCTGGCCTTCGCGAGGATGAAGTTCCGCGACTGGCGCGGCCAGCGGCCCTTCTGGGCCGGGTTGTTCACGCTGCTCGGCGGCGTCCCGATCGCCTACTTCCCGTACGCCGACCTCCGGCTGGGCAATGTCACGATCGCCATGGCCACCACGGCCGGCGCGGGCTCGCTGATCATCGGCGTGCTCCTGGTCACCCTCGGCCTGGCCCTCTGGTTCCAGGAGAGCATCCGCATCTTCGCGGGTGTCGCGTCGATCCTGCTCGCCCTGGTCTCCCTCCCGGTGTCGAACATCGGCGGCTTCTTCATGGGATTCCTGTGCGCCCTGATCGGCGGCGGGCTCGCGCTCTCCTGGGCCCCGGGACAGCCCGCCGACGAGGCGGACGAGGCGGTACTGCCCGGCCCCCGCGCGGAAACGGCCCCGCAGGAGACCCCGTACGGCCACGCCCCGCGCGTGTCGTTCGAGAAGTCCGATGCGACCGAGACGACTGCCCACGCCAACGGCGGGAGGAACAGTGCGGGGTGACGAGACGCAGCGGGCGGTTGCCCCGGGCGCAGACTCCCGTGAGCGGAGGGGGCCGCGGCACGCGGCGCCCAGGAAGTCCCTGCTGACCAAGCTCCAGATACCCGCCGGCAAGGCGATGGCCCTGGCGGCGATGCCGACCGCCGTGTTCGTGGGGATGGGCATGGCCCCCCGGCTGGCCCTGGCCGACGACAAGGACATCCCCTTCGCCCCCGGCCCCTGCGTGACCCGCTCCGACGAGCCGGCCGCGCCGGAGGCCACGCCCTCGCCGTCCGCTACCCCCGGCGGGAAGCCCGGCGACAAGCCCGGCAAGCCCGGTGACGAGCCGGGGGAGAAGCCCACCGCCCCGCCCTCGCCCGGTACGACCCCGGCCCCGGGGGACACCGGCGAGCCGGAGCCCGCGGCCTCCCCCTCCGCCACGGCGACGGCCGGGCCCGCCCGGCCCGTACAGCCCCCGCCGGCCCCGGGGGACACGGTGGACCCGCTCGACCCGCTCGGGGTGGGGGACCGGATCGGGGAGTTCCTCGACGAGGCGGCCCGCCGGCTCGGGCGCAAGGCGGCCACCCCGCCGCCGGAGCAGCCCGCGGCCCCCGGGGCGCGGGGGCCCGTGCAGTCCGCGCCGGATCCGGCCGAGGAGGCCGTCCGCGAGGCGGCCCGGCGGGCGGGCGCCGAGGTCGAGGAGCTCTCGGACGAGGTCAGGAGGACGGCCGCGGAGCCGCGGGACGAGACGGGTGCGCAGGCGGACGGGGACGGCAAGAAGCCCTTCCCGTGCCCCACGTACGACGCAAAGGCCCTGGCCGACGCGGAGCTGGAGCCCGGCGTACCGCTCCTGCCGGACGACCCCTGGTACCTCGACAGCTCGCTGCTGACCCTCTACGGACTGGACTACCACGGCATCGTCGAGGTCAAGACGGCCGGCGGGAAGATCAAGAAGGTGCTGAAGTTCACCGCGTCCTCGATCGACATCAAGGACCTGCACCAGACCGTCCGCCAGGGCCCGTACACCACGCACGTGAAGGCGGCCCGGGGATCGACGTCCACCTTCCGGGACGGCACGGTCACCATGTACACCGACGAGCTGAAGGGGAACCTCTTCGGGATCATCCCGATCACCTTCAGCCCCGAGAGCCCGCCGCCGCTGAACGTGCCCTTCGCCTTCTTCACCAGCGTCAAGCTGAAGCAGGCGGGCCAGTTCGGGGGCACCCTGACGGTGCCGGGCCTGCAGAACTGGATCGACCGCGCCGGCACGGCCTGAGCGCGGGGGAGCAGCGGGGAGGGCGGCGGTTTGGGGAAAAGAGAGGCGCCGCGCTCCGCCGCAGTGTGGCGTCGAGCGGGGGTTTCTGCTCTTGCTGCCCCAGGGGGGGTAGCAGAG